>JAFGRV010000574.1 GCA_016934975.1 Spirochaetales bacterium
GTGACCTGGGGAGTGAAAGGAGTCAGCAGGGTTGTCAGCGGCGGCGAAGGGGCGATTACTGCAAATATGACCATCGATTTATTCGGTTCCCTTATGTATGTAAGTGAAGAGTATGAACTTATCGAAGGGATACGACCGATCTGTCAATCCACAAAACTTATGGATAAGGATCCGGTTGTACGGAAAATGGCAGAGAAAGATCTTCTTGCCATGGGGTTCAGTGCAAAAGAATATTTGTTTAAGCAGCGTGCAGCATCAACCCCGGAATTACAAAAAGCGATTGATGCGTTATGGGAACGTATTGTAAAAGAGGAAGAGAAACGGGCGCGGATTCTCGAGTTGCTCTCCAATTAAAAATAAGGGAGCGTTTCGTTGTTGATAAGATTGGTACTTGCACAAGTCATGGATTTTTGCAAGTACCTTTTTTTTGATGACAAGTGCTGTGTCATCAGATTCCGCCTGAACCGGCAATAATTTTTTATTCTTTATATGGTTTTTTTGCTATGAGTATAACAACCGACCTCGGGCCGGCAATGAACTCTTTTTGATTTATAAACCATTTTTCAGTTCCATATCCCCAGATATCAGCGGGGGGTTTTTTATCTGTGTTGCAGAAAACATGCCACTCGGTTTTTTTTGGAGGGTCGGGTAATTCAAATCCGTGCATTTCCCAATGCATGTTCATGGCAACATATATCGCATTTTCCGGACCGTTTTTTGCTTTGCTCCCATCGAGCATAAAAGCGAGAGTGCGGCATTCGGGATCAATCCAGTTAACATTCCACGCTTTCGTACTATGCCATGTAAATACGTCTAAAAAATTGCTATTCCTTAAAATAGAATATTTTTTCCGGAATTCTATCATTTTTTTTGTAAAGTGAAATATATCCTGATACTTTTTTAAGTTTTCCCAGTTAAGCCATGAAATGAGATTATCCTGGCAGTAGGCGTTATTATTGCCCGATTGAGTATTTCCCATTTCATCACCCGAAAGTAGCATCGGAATCCCCTGGCTCATAAGGAGCAGGCTTAAAGCATTTTTTATCTGTTTTTTACGCAAAAAGATTATGTCCGGGTCTCTTGTTTCTCCCTCCCAACCACAGTTCCAGCTGTTATTTTCATCAGTCCCGTCCTTATTATTTTCTCCGTTTGCTTCATTATGTTTCTCATTATATGAAACCAGATCCATCATGGTAAAACCGTCATGACAGGTAATAAAATTGATTGATGCGTTCGGTCCCCTTTGTTGATACAGGTCCGGAGACCCTTGGAGCCTTTGTGCGACATGAGCAAGCATTCCGCCGTCGCCTTTGATAAATTTCCGGATTCCGTCACGGTATTTCCCATTCCATTCGGCCCATCTTCCCCAGGATGGAAATGACCCGACCTGGTATAATCCGCCGGCGTCCCAGGCTTCGGCAATGAGTTTACACTTCCCCAGGATCGGATCATACGCAAGACTTTCCAGAAGAGGAGGATTTGCCAGGGGCACGCCATTTTGATCTCTTCCAAGGATGGAGGCAAGATCAAAACGAAATCCATCGATATGATACTCCGAAGCCCAATACCGGAGACAATCGACAATCAGGTTTCTGACAATCGGGTTGTTGCAGTTTAAGGTATTTCCTGTTCCGCTGAAATTGTAGTACAAACCCTCCGGGGTGAGAATATAGTATGTTTTATTATCAATACCTCTGTAGGAGATGTACGGCCCTTTTTCGTTCCCTTCGGCGGTATGGTTAAATACCACATCCAGAATCACTTCGATGCCGTTTTTGTGCAGGTCCAGAATGAGCTTTTTTAGTTCATCGCATTGCATCCCGTATTTCCCCGTTGCGGCATAACCGGCCTTAGGTGAAAAGAAGCAGACATTACTGTAGCCCCAGTAGTTAACGAGGAATTCCCCGTTTGCCGGGGAGTTTCGTGTCTGCTCGAATTCATCGAACTCGTGAATCGGCATTAATTCGATACAATTAATCCCGAGTTCCTTTAAATAGGGAATTTTATCTCTTATCGCCGAAAAGGTTCCTCTTTTCTTTACTTCCGAAGACTGATGAGCGGTAAAACCACGCACATGCATTTCGTAGATAATCAGATCTTCCATTGGAATCCGCAACGGCCGTTCCTCTTTCCAGTCAAAATCATCCAGAATGATTTTTGCGCGGTATTGATAGGGATTGTTCTCCCAATCCGGGGGATCCCGCCACACATCCCTGCCCCCGGTCATTTTCGCGTACGGGTCCATGAGTATTTTTGTTTTATCAAATCTGTGGCCTTGTACCGGATCAAAAGGCCCATCCATGCGGTATCCGTATTCGATATCTTCATAATTCAGGTCAAAAACAATCATGGTAAAGACATCACCGATTTTGAAATCATCAAAAAAAGGAATAATGGCAAAGGGTTTTTTTTCATGTTTTTTAAAAAGTACCAGTTCGCAGGATGTAGCGTGACGTGAAAAAACGGAAAAATTGACTCCCCCCCAGACAATTGTCGCACCAAAAGGAAGGGTTTTTCCCAGTCGTAAGTGAAAACCTTTGTATTTTCTGGTCGGATTCATGTCTATGCGTATCATTTATTCGGTACTCCCCTTTAATGCACTCACCGCAGCATCCAGGGTTTTATACACTTCAAACATATCATCGAACCCTGTCATTTCCATAACATCGGAAATTTCTTCCGGAACCCCCACCATGACACCTTTTCCCAAATGGGTTTTCAGTTTTTTAGCCGTTAATAGCAACGTACGCAGCCCCGCGCTCGATATAAAATTACACTTACTCATTTCAAGAATAAGGTTAAAATCCTCGGTAATATCCGGAATTATTTTATCCCTGGCATCTTGTGCCCCGTTATTATCCAGGCTTCCGATAATATGATAAATAGTGATATTATCGATTTTTTTCGTCGTTATTTTCATGCACTCCTCCGGGATGTGATTAGCATACTACATTTAAGCGTAATTGCATACTCAACTGTTGAGAGGAAACTCAACATGTTGAGTAAGGCATCTTCCACTCACTCTATTATTGTTCTTGGATACGCCTTTCTATGAAAGGTATCGTAAAAAGAAATGACAAACACAACTACAATTGGAAATACGGACAATTTTATAAATTGTCCGTATAGATTACGTGGAATTGATATTCAAATGTCTCCTTAAATTGTAGAAGATTTGGGATAAAATACAAGGGAAAAAATGGGGATTTTGTTTGGGGGGTGATTAAGGAGATGCGAAAATTGTCATTATAGAGGCTGGACAGCCAAATGAAAAATAATTATTGAAAATTTCGGACTATTTTCCGGTATTTTGTGCACTATTTCGGAATTGGAATTAGCAGGAACAGACCTTGATTCTTAAGAGTGAGGATAAAAAAATATTTTTGTATAAACTCAGTGTTTATTGGACTAGTAGTTGCTCTTTTATTGTGAAGATAAAACTTTATTTTTTATCCGTCTCTACTTCTATGAAATTTGAGCAGATGTTATAACTGTTTTTACTTTTTTTCCCATTAGAATACGAATTAACTTTTATACCACCTTTAAAGACCCAGGTATTTGTAAGTGAATTTCTTATTTTCGCGCTTACAAATGATCTGTTTATGTCTAATGATGCAAAAAGCCTCACACACTTTACTCTTTTTACATCATCAAATATAATTTTATTTGCCCCTTTTTTTAACATAACTTTTTCTGATTTTATAATTTTGTGATAGTATTTATATTCAGCGATAATCGTGATGATAACGGGAATATCAATATTGCTTTTAATATTTTCCACGGCCAGTTTTACGACATAGCCGGCAGGCATCTCGATCATTTCATGTTCTCTACTATAATAATATGTGGAATAATACCCAAGGGTAAAGACGGATAGCATTATATAGGGAACAGGATTCGGTTTATTTTTAGTTATCGTATCCGCCAGTTTTGCATCTTTTGACAAAGTAATTTTTTCTGTTACCATCTTTTTATTTTTCATATATTTATGATTTATGATGAAGGTAAATAAAATATACCGCTCGGCTGTTAAATAATGAAAAAAATCATAATCCACAACATCGTCATCATTATCCTTTGGCTGGTCTTTTGTTCCCAGACAAAGAGATTCTTTTCTTTCTCCGATAGAAATATTTCCGGTTTCGAATTCAAATGTTTTATCGGCAATTGTTAAAATAATGCTGCTCTCAAGAAGGGTCGGGTCTCTGCCGATGATTATTGAGACTTTATCCCCGATAATTTGAGTGGATTTGTTTTCAAAAGAAAATGAGACATCACAGGGTTTATTATAGGTAAAACCATTTTTCGGTTCCAATTTTCCTTCTTTTGAAAAGGGCATTTCAGGAGAAACAGTGGCTCCGATAGTCCCGGTGCCGAATAATTTAAAAGTGATGATATTAATCGGGATAGAAGGAATTTCCCAGTTCTGGTCCTTGTCTCCGGTAACCTCTATTTTTAATTTTTCTTTGCCGGAAATATGTGTGACCGTATATGTGTCTTTTATGCCGTAATCACGTGTCACAATGAAATTAACTGAACAAAAAGTTTTATCCGGAATATTTGAGCAAAAGCCTTTTAACGAGACATTTGATATAAGTGAATCTTCTTTATAAGAAATTGCTTTTTTATCCGGCGGCGTAATCGAGGTTATTTCGCTGGTCGGGAAAATCTCTATAGTATATCGTGTGTCAAAACCGGGAATAATTGTCGCTTTTTCGTTTTCCATAATCGATGAACCTTTCTTTTGTTATTAACCTTACTTTGGTTCTGTTTTTGGCTTTTGAATGGAAGCCTTCCATTCACCGCCATTTCCAGCCGGACTTATTTTTATAAGATTGTCGTCAAAGTCCAGGCCGTATATTTTTTTGCTCTCTTTAATATCCGGTCGTTTCAGAGATGCATAATAGGTTTTTCCCTTTATTAATCCCGGTGATTTTTGGGGTTTTACCAGTTTTGCCGTTTTCTTTTCATCCTGGTTTTTTTCTTCTTCCTGTTCGAGGGGGATGGCAACTTCGACAATTTCATACGCTCCGGGACGGGCTATCGGTGTCCCATTACTCCATTTTTTTTGGCAGCTATATTTTATATATTTTACAAGCCCATTGTATGGGCTTTTATTTTCATCATAAAGAGAGAGGACAAGATCTTTACCCGAGGGCCATGCCCTGACAATATAGAAAAGAAAGCAATACGTATCAGTAAATATTTCTCGTAAAATAGTATTGAGATAGACAGTCTCAAATGCTTCATTGATATTTTCCTTATTTTTTATAAAATCAGGAAAAAAGCTGCTCTGGAGAGAAATGTTTTTTCTGATTTCCGCTTTTTCAATGTCCGGCAACTTATCAAAGACATCTTTTTCATATATACTGATTTCCGGACGTGCCCATAACGATGTTTCTTTTTCCGATTCAAATTTAAAAGGAACATAATCATAAACTCCTTCCACTTTTATTTTTACATCGATGACTCCCTTCTCTGACCGATTTCTAATTCTTTGGTAATATTTTTGGGAAGAACCGACGAGTAAACCGATTTTTCCGGTAAGCCGGGAATTTGCCTCGTCATAGGTTAAGGACACGAGCTCTTCTTTATCATTATCATTTCTTTTGTATGTCAAAACAGCGGAGAGTTCATGCTCTTTTTCATTTGTCCCGTTTCCGATTTTATCTTTCATTAATTCCGGTATAGGGACTATAACATGAAGGTTATTCCCATTCACTAGTCCCTGGATAATTTTAAATTTCGGGTGTACTATTTCTCGTATGTAATTAAGATCAAATCTCATATCAGCGGGAAAACCAATTCCCTCTGCCGGCGTAATTATTTTATTTTTGACTGAGTAAAGGTCGGAATTATAATAGTATTGTCCCCCGTTATTGCAGAGAAACTCAAGGCTTATATTTATCGAGTCTTTATTTTCAACTGCATCCAGCAATTCTGAAAAGAGTTCGGCTCCCTGGAAATTAATAACTTTAAAAAAGGTGCTTTGGGAATGAGTTTCTTTTTTGGCTTTGAGTGCAAGTTCAAATGTTCCGGCCTTTTCAAAAGCTTCCACCGTAAGATTTTTGTTTTGATTTTCTTTGCAATAGGTATTAACGCTTTTTTTAAAAATATTTATGTTTGCTTTTGAATACGATGCAGGATGAAGCTGTACCCGTGCGTATAATCCCGAGTAATCCACATACGTCAGATCAAGGGCCGGGGATTTACTTCTGAAATTGTCGATTCCCGCAACAATTTCCTTATGTAACTGAAATTTTTTTGTTATTTGTTCGCCGTCTTCATTTATTATTTTGCATTCATTCGAATCTATTACATTATCCAGCGGACTGCCCTTTTTTACGGAAATCAGGACCTTTGAAGAGGGGTCAGAGGATACAAACTCCAGGGTATTATCTTTTAATGCGAATTCTAATTTTTTTACATTGTCATAAAATGATTTTAAAATTGTATTTTTAGAAGAAGAAGTACCAGTAAAGGTAATTGATTTTCCGTTTGCGGATAAAAACAACAGAGATATGGTGGTATTTTTTCCCGCCCTGAGGCGGACTGTTTTTATAAGGTCATAAAGAGTTTTATGTAAGGTAATTCCATCCATCACTTTTAAAAAGTCATCCCTGGACAGACTTTGAGTAAAAACACCTTTTGATTCATATGTGGAATAATCATTTATTGTTGCATTTTCCTTAACCTTTGTTATTATCCTGAAAGTATCTGTATCCTGGACAATATGAATAAAATCTTTATATTTATCCGTTGCCCGTAATTCGGAAATTTTCTTGTGGTGCTCTTTTGCGTATGTTTTTGAAAATGCCCTGAAAACAACTTCATTTCCATTTTTTGCCAAACCAGTAAGAGTGATTCCGCAATTCCCTAAATCTTTCCTGAAATCATTTAGGATTTTATGTAGTGTGGAATCAATTTTCAGATACGCTTTTTTGATCTCGGAATAGTTCAACTGGGGAATAAAAAAATCATCATCGGGGCCGTAAATAAAATCATCTTTTTCCGATGAAAGAGTAACTGTAAATTTTTTTTCTTTATCATCATACATAAAAACATCGTTTTTTCGTAATTCATTAATAAGGACGTAACCGGTATATTCCGTCGGTTCCATTGGCGCAACAATGATTTTGTTTTGTTTGTAATCGACCATAGTTATTGTGCATGGGATGCCTGAAACACTAATAGCCATGTATAACTGTTCTGCAAGGATTTTATCTATCTTTAAACAATCAAAACATTCTTTATATTCCCGGAATTTAAAGGCCCTAAACATCGCTTTTTCCTCGTCCCCTTCGCTTTTTACTCCCGTGTAAAACTCTTTAAATGTGTCCATTTTAAAGATTGAATCAAAAGTGGTGACTTTTTCCCGTACTATCAGTCCGATTTCTTTATCTCCGTCAGTTTCTTTAGCGATGACAACTCCTTCCAGACACGCCGTATTATTGCTGGTCATATCGATTGTCAGTCTGTATTCAAGATTATCGTCTTCGGTCAGAATAATGGGTTCCTTTATTGAAGGTTTTGAGCCTTTTAATGTTTTATTAAACCATTCACCGCCTTCCGTTTCATTATTGTCTATTAAAACTTTTAATTCCCATTCTCCCCAAAATGGAAATTGTTCTTTCGTGATGGATAATCCTTTTTTTAATTTTGTTTCAAACAAGGTAATTTCCGTATCACTGTTTTTTGCTGCAATTGTGACAGGAGATGAATATTCCTGATCGATGACTGCTAAAATACCTACCGGTGAACCGAATAATACTTCATTTTTCCTTTCCCACTGATAGATACCTTCTTCCAGGGGTGCCCAGCCTGCGTATTTTAATTCAAATTCACCGGTACTCTCGGTTTCCGCGGTAAGAGTAAGTTGTTTCTGATTAATAAGATGATGGACAACCCACATAAAAGAGACCGGATGTACTTTATGTATCTTTTTATCTCCCCCGGGAAGTAAATCCAGTTTATTAAATATTGTATCGCCGTAATAATCTGTTTCCCCTTTTTCTCCGGTTTTCTCCCACCAGATCATTTCCATTAATTTTTCTTTTTCATTTTCAAAGTTTTCATACAATGCCTTTGCATTTTGATTAAGGGTTTTTACTTTATTTATAAATGTGTTAAGCCCTTGTTCACTCCATTCATTATTCTGGGTTAAAAGCAGATTCCTCCATTTATATTTTAAAAAGTTTCCTAAATGACCAGCTTCCTGTGATATAGTTTGTACGGTAAGAAGGTGGAGTGACTTGCAGCTCATTATAATTGTTTTTGTTTCTGCGGGAATGTTTAGTATACAGGTGACCACCATCTTCTTTTCCTTTGAATTTTTTTTGGAGGTTTTTTCCAATGCTTCATTCGGATTCAACTTAATTTCTGCCAGTTCCTTGTTATTATCAAGCTTAATTATAGTAACGATTATCGTGTGTACCTGTTTATTTAAGAGGGATTTCCATTTCGGGTCAAAAGTTATATCCACAGAAAGGGGATAATGAAAGGGAAATTTTGTATTAATCTCTTTTAGAATCTCATTTTCATTATAATCCCTTTGATAAATTAATTTTTCAAAAGTCTGAACAAGGTATTGGAAAAATACGTTTTCTAATGAACCTGAAAAATCTACTCGTGAATTCATATATTCCCACAGATTAATGCGGTAGTCATTTAATTTTTCCGATTCCGGAATTTTCATTTTATCTTCCGCTTTATTTGTGGCAACTTTGTCCAGGAGTCCTTTCAATTCTTCTTTTGTAATAAAATTATCATTCTCATCGTCATTTTCATTAAAATCTTTTATTTTAACTTCTAACATTTCAAATAAATTTTTAAAATCATCGAGAGAATTGACAGAAAATATCTCCCAGTGCAGATGGCCCCGTTTATAGGTACTTTTAATTTTATCAGGATACGGGGCGAGCCATTTTTGTATTAAAGAGGCGGGCGGCTCTTTAACATATCCGACGATCTCCCCCTTTTTTACCTGTATTAATGGTTTTGAAAAAGTGATAACCCCTCCTTTTTCCAATTTCGTAAAAAATTCCGTATGGTCACCGGATTCCATTTTTAAAAATATGTTTTTTTTACTCCCGGAAACTTCATTTTCACCGAGAAAGGATTCTCCCTTTGATTCTTTTTTAACAAGAATATATTCATTCCCTAATTTTTTTTCAGGATTTATCATTATTATTCTGCCGTATTTTTTTTCATAAACTTGATTTAGCCAGGGAATATCAGATTGTACTTTTGTATCAAATTGGGATAATGAGAACGGGCAAAAATGGAGCAGAAGAGTATAAAAGATTTTTTTTTCCTCATTAACGATAAA
>JAFGRV010000575.1 GCA_016934975.1 Spirochaetales bacterium
CTTTTAACAAAAGGAATGGGTACATCTGGTTGAGCTGTGCTTTCTTAATTTTATCATTAACTTGAGATAAAAGTTCTAAAAAATTTAATGGTTTTGTGAAATCCGCTTTTATAATAACCGTATTAGTGAAATTTCCAATGACATTCATGAAATCTCTATTCATTCTGTTTAACATAGGTATTGCAATATAAATTTCTTTTTGTGCTGTAAGACGATATAGAAACAAGTAAATAATACTTAAGAGTATACAAAAAGGGCTATAATTTATAATAGAAAATAATTCATCCCGGAGGGTAAATCTTTGTACACTCCCTTCCCATAAATGAGAAGCTTCTCTTTTCGTGTTATATGGAAATTTTACAGGCTCTATCTTATTCCCAAGTTCCTGCTTCCAATAATTTAATATATTTTCACCTTTGCTTCCCTTTAAAAAGTCATTTTGCTTATCAATAAAATCTTTATAAGTCAATTGAGATGTATGAATCGTCTTTGTTGATTGTCCGATAGATATGAGTACATGGTTAATGATCTCATTAAATATCAGGTTAAGTGCCCATCCATCAGTAATGATATGATGAATGCATCCGATAAAAATATATTTCGAGACTGAGCAACAGAATAGATGAACACGGATTAATGGCCCTTTTTCAAGATCAAAAGGCAGAGAAACTACATCTCTTATTTTTTTTTCTAATTCCTCTTCCGTCACATTATCTGCTTTTTCCATAGTGAAAATAGTATCTGCTTCCGGATGAATGAGCTGTACAGGTTCTCCTTTTTGGAGACAAAAGTGAGCTCGCAATTGAGGATACGTGTTTATTATGTCATAAACAGCTTTTTTTATGATTTTCGGATCTAAAGAAATGGTGAAAGTGATTTTTGCAGCCAGATGATACAAATTTTTTTGTTGAATGAAATTACAACTTAACCAGATACTTTTTTGAGAATATGATAATGGATACACTTCTATAGGTTTCTTATACAAAATAAACCTTTTCTTAATAGCGTTCTCATTAAAAGTATTGATGAGAGAAAGAACAACTATTAATACATATATCTCTTATAAGGTCAAAAAGGTAACTATCTATAATTTATAACGTATTACCATTATAATTTTTGGTTTCTTTGTATTAATATTCTCTGTCAATATTTTGTTGACCCGCTCTATACTATATACCTCAATTAAAATTATTACAATGGATGTTTGTGCAAAAATATTATATTTATTGTAGAAAACAACCTCAATTGATTATTTATCCGGATTAGAACTATCCCATACAGAGCCTTCTTTGTACCCGACAATTGTATTTGCATGATTGACAGACATTTTCGGGATAGTAACATTATCTACGACATCTTGTGAATCCAGGAGATCGTAGATTCCATCTACATCCCCCTTAACGCTCGTACTCACGCAAAATCCCGAAGCAAGGAGTCTCTTAAGAAGATCGATATCCGAATCATCATATATAATGAAATATCCATTCTGATGGTAATCCCAGTAGTGATTTCCAACTTTATATCCTCTATATTGCCCGGCTTCCCGCCATGCTGTCTCTTTGGGCCATTTACTATGATTTGTTGTGTTGTAGGGCATCTGAGCCCAGGAACAATTGCCGATTCGGATTATTAATGCTGCCGCAAGCTGTGCATTGGCACCTTCATCGACCCCGGAATTAATTTGATGGTAAATAAAGTCCGGACTAAAGATCTTGTCTCTATTACTGCCCGGTGCACCACCTATACTCTGGAGATGAGGATCTATCCGTGTCCAGGAGGTTGTACTTAAATCCCATCCATGTTCTTTTGCCTCTGTAAAGCTCTGAATATAGTATCCGAGTGAAAATGCGGCACAGGATCCTTCGGTGCCTTGGTTGCCAATAGGGGGAAAGAACTGTGTTCTGGAATGATCGATAGAAAGTGGTAATCCTGTTCGTGTCATTGGACTCTCTATATCTCTTAGTTTTAATACTTTTTCCCAATCGGCAGCAGTAAGGGGTACTTCTCCTGTGGCATATTTGCCTTTTACAATTACTTTATAGGTTGTGTCCGGATCATACACCCCGGCACTCGCCATATCTCTCATTAATTCAGCTCTATCCGGTTTTTCTTCTATAAAAACAGGTTTATTACCGAATGTTCTTGATACCGGCTGAATTATCTCTATCTCCGTATCAGTAAGTGCTCCTTGTGTTGGAATGGTAACAGATGTGAGTGCAGAACCCGGGAAAGTGCAGGAACTTCCTGTCCTGATTTTAAATGGGAAAGTCTTATAATCCGAATAGAATTCAACGGAAAAATTATGAATCTTTCCCGGTGACGTCCCGCTATTTTTAACTTTTAAATACAGGTTCAGATCATTAATAGCCGAAGAAAACTCCGATATATCAACAGCTATATTATTATCCGGGAAAGATGTATGTCCGCTTTGTAAAGAAGTTCCCCAGCGGGAGTTTAAATCTTTTTCCATATAGGGATGTTCCGGATCTCCTATTCCAAGAGTAATCCAACATTCATCCCTGTAGGGATGAGTAATCTTGAATACGGCAATAATAGTAGGTGTGTAGACCTCATTATAGTTATTGAAATAATAAACGATTTTCATTTCCTGCTTTTTCATGGTCCGGTAGGTAATCCAATAGTGGCCATCGCTCTTATTTTCCCAACCTCCGGTTCCCCAGGAGTTTACAATTTTAAATGCTCCTTCCGGAACTGTAGAAGGATTTTTAACAAAAAAACCGGCGACGTCACAAGGCCTGGTTGTATTATTATCTTCATTTGTTTCTTCAATGACATCTGTCGCATCAAGAATACATCCGACATAATAAATACCGGACGCAACATTCGGGACAATAAAATTTGTTCCTGTAAAGTGTGTCTCTCCTGCCGAACAGAGAGGTGTGCGTATATAATCTACTAAAAGAATATCTGATTGAGTAATAATCGTATCCTTTGAAAGATAATAGCGGAAATGAAGTGAACTGCTTGTGCAATCCTGATCTCCGGTATTTGTAAAGTAGGTCCGTATTTCAAGAGACTCACCGGGAGATCCATACGGGGAATCATTCCAATTTCCGATTCCCACAGCAGCCATACCCGGAATGAGGTCGGGGCCCGAAAGTGTTTGTACCTCTCCAAGAAACTGTTCTATTTTTTTATCGTTTTTTTGTCGTACCCATATTTTGTTTCCACTGCATACATTCACCTGCTGAATAGAACCACTGCAATCAGTCCACGTCTTTTTTCCATCAGAACTGTATTCCATAGTATGAGAAACATTATAAAGAGTTCTCCGGGTGATATCGAGATAAGCGCAATGAGTTTCACCGATTTGAACCCCGGAAGCAGGTGTTATTGCCGAAGCAATGGTAGGGTCTGGTGTCGGTTCGGGTGTCGGATCAGGTGTAAGTTCAGATGTCGGTTCATGTGTCGGTTCAGATATAGGTCCGGGTGTCGGTTCATGTACAGGTTCGGGTGTTGACTCCGGTGTTGATTCAGGAAACGTATTTACAATTATCGTCGTTTCAATAATTGTGTCAGGGACGATCGTCATTGTTCTGGATCCGGTTCCGATAAAATTCTCTTTTGCATCATAAGCTTTAATTATAAATTTCCACTTCCCGGGAATTATCTCTTGTATCAAAAGTTTATTAATCCGAATCTTTGTATCACCATATGTACTGTCCGGACCTTCTCCGGAAATAGAGTAATATACAGTGTCGGGGTGTTCATTATTATCTGTATTATTGAGGATAATATAAAGAAGCAATCCCCCCGGATTTTCCTCTTGAATAATACAGGCGGATAAAGTAATTATTATCAGAAATAAGGTGATCCATTTCATGTATTTTCTCACCTCACTTTGCCGCTGATCCTGAAAATTCCCTCATAAATATCTCCATGAATGGTTTTAATCGGAAAACCAAAGCTGTGCCGGCTAAAAGATTGTAGAGACCGCAGTAATTTCTTTTTTTTGGCCTTTATGACTTGTTCGGAAAAAAATGTGAAAGTGAGAATGCATAATACTATCAGAATATATATAATTTTTTTATAAATCATGTTCATGAGATAACTTTTTAAGTAGTTTAGTATACTGTAGATATTGAAATAAATCAAATTAATTTCTTGAGAGAATGATTACTTTTATAAAGAGAAGATTATAATATAAAGAATTACTCGTCGGTACCGTAAGGAGATCCCGTCCCGGTTATGACTCTCACCACTTTAATCTTGACTTGCCTGTCCGGAATCCGGTGCGATCATTAATGAAGAAACATCAACTGCATCAAAATCCGACGCAGTCACTTGCTGTAATTCATGGAGATCGTCATTATTCCAGCGTTCATCGGGAATACCGGAAAGATACATGGATGAACCATTGTCCGCAACCATCATTCCGTATTTTTTTAATGCCCGGAGGATTATCTGATTTTCTACGGAGAATTCCGAAATATCATAATTTGCTTTTAATCGGAACCGTTGTCCCATAGGGGGGTAGTTTGCTGCTGTTAAACTTGATGCATAATGCCGGGCAGGCCAGACATATGCCTTTTGTGTTTGTGAAATAGTAAAACGGAGGGCATGTTTAATTTCTCCTTGTGCTACTTCTTCGTAACGCACGAGTCCAGGAAAAATCGGGAGTCCCGCCGCGTCTGCGGAAGTGTATCCGGCAGGGCGTAATGTATGGGATGATAAATTATATTTGGCGCCGCTCTCTGCGTCCCAGGTATTTGTCTGTGGAATTGCATTATAGAGCTCGTAGAGTGTACATGAGTCTGTATCAATCGCGATCACATGTCTGTCCCCGGTGCTTTCCGGACCACCTTCAATGGGGGCATCCGGCGGGATAGGAAAGGGACCTGGATCGCTTTCGTCTTCATATGTATAATTAATGGGAATTAGTGCCTGACTGCTGTCCACAGTCATAAAGGGAATCCCTATCGGTGCTCCTTCCCATTCACCCGCCCCGAAATCCGCGTGTATTGTTACTGCTGTTCCAATCGTCGCAATATACGCATCGGAATTTGCGTCTACCGGTAAATTATCAACAGGAGTATTCCAGATATTGTCGTAAGGGAACACATCGCACCCTTCAATTGTCGGGCTATCAGTGTGCGGGTTTAGATTGCCGGTGGAACAGGAGACAAGGATAAAAAACAGGGTAACAATGAACAGAAATGGTAAAGATAGAATATTTTTCATATTAATCCTTTCCGGGAAAATTGATAACATAAAAGGTCTCTTTTCCCTATCTGTATTGTAACAAAATAAAAGTTTTTTTTATCTTTCAAGAAAGTATACTATATTTACTATGCATGAGCAAATAAAATAGTTCCGGTTTCTTCCCGGAGACGGAGGCGAGGTTTTCCAAAGGTTTCAACCATGTTTTTCTTTTCGGCGTAATAAGTATAAATTCGAATAAATGATCATTCCTCAATATCATTAATTTATTGTTAACTCGGGAAAACCGTGGTGCTTATTTCACTTTCACCTGCTGCATAGCGATTACAGCGGAACCGGGTGTTAGAGGAAATGCAGGAAAAAATCAGTGCAGCACTGACCACGATGAAAAACGGAGTTTGAAAACCTCGATAAAGATTGGTGACAATGATATAAGCAAAAATTATCAAGGTAAAAAAAATACTGACTCTGCATTATCGTTATTTATTGGTGCTATGGCAAAATCATATTTTTTTTTCCGGCCCCGGTTTTTCACTATTTCAAATGAAAATATTAATTTTCACGGAACTTCATAAGAAATTTCTAGGTGAATGCTCTTAAGTCGTTTTCAATTGGAACGAAGATTTTGCCCCGGATAATAGTGAGTATACCCTCCTAATATGAGGAGAACACTAAATTTATTTGCAAAAGAAAGTACTAATTCGTATATTTTAAAAAATTGTGGTTGAATTTAATTTCATTGCAGGATAATATATTGCAAATAGTAGGGTTTCGAAATAAATCTGTCATTTATAAGGGATTTGAATTATTCGTTTTCCTATTATTAATTTCATTTAAATAAGGAGAGTATATGAAAAAAGTTTTAGTAACATACCTGATTCTCTTATTAGCAGGTGTCGCATTGTTTACCGGTTGTCAAAAGAGTGGTATTGACATTGGTATTGCTATGCCGGAAACTCATGTTGCAAGATGGGTAACCGATGGCGCAAAACTGAAGGAAAATGCCGAAGCTCTCGGATATACAGCCGAAGTGACATTCGGTGATGCAGATCAGACAAAACAGAATAAACAGATTCAGGATTTTATCACCAAAGGTGTCAAGCTGATTGTTGTAGCCAGTATCAATACTGGTATTAATACAGTATTGGCTGATGCAAAAAAAGAAGGTATTGAGATCATATCCTATGACAGGTTGTTGATGGATAGCGGAGATTTTAATTACTACATGACATTTAACCTGGAAAAAGTCGGAACATTACAGGGACAGGCTATTATTGATGCTCTTGATCTGGATAATGCGACCGAAACAAAATACATCACTTTATTCGGCGGATCTCCTACTGACAATAATGCCTATTTCTTCTATAAAGGCGCTCTGGATGTTTTACGCCCTTATATCGACAAGGGAATCCTGCAAGTGGTCGGACCTTTCCCGAAAACTCACACAGACAAAGAGACTTTTCAGCAGATTGCCACCCCCGGATGGAGAGCTGAGGAAGCAAAAAAGAGAATGGAAAACCTGTTGACAGGCGATGCAAAAGACTATGTTCTTGATGCAGTTCTTGCTCCGAATGATCCTGTAGGAAGAGCAATTGTAGAAGCTTGTATGAATGATGCAAAATATGATTCAATTGCCAAACTTCCTGTTGTTACCGGTCAGGATGGCGAATTAGCGACTGTTCAGTATATTCTGGAAGGCAAGCAGTACATGACAGTTTTTAAAGATTCCAGAGAACTTGCGAAAGCAACTATTCAGCTTGCCGATGCTATTCTTAAGAAGAAAACCCCGAATATTCCGGGAACAGTAAAAACTACATTTAATACGAATGTAAAAGATGTCACAACATATCTGCTTGATCCGGTACTTGTTACAAAAGATAATGTCAAAAAGATAATTATTGACAGCGGCTATTATACTCCGGAAGAATTAAAGACTATTGGACAATAGTGTAGGTAATTACCTAAATATGAGCGGTGCTGAAAAGCACCGCTCGTATTTATATAAACTGACAATTTTTTAAATTGAAAGATATAATTGTATGGAAAATGACTATATAC
>JAFGRV010000576.1 GCA_016934975.1 Spirochaetales bacterium
AACGCAAATAAAGTAAACGTTTGAGTTCTACTTAATTAATATAGACGACAACTATCATATTTCATAGATAAAACTTAATCGAAAAATGAGTATTAACCAGAAAAACTAAAATTTTTTTCTCATCAACCTTGTCTTCCTTTAAGAATTCCATGGTCTTTTCTTGTGGAATCCCAATATCTGCGTGTATTTGCGTGCATCTGCGGTTCCAAAAAAACACAAACTCTAAAACCTCCAATCAAAATTTTAATTACATAAGCTGAATAGTTACCTTTGCTTTTAAAATAAGAAGAAAAAAAAGAAGCACACAAAAACTACTTCTCTAAGCCCTTTCCCTATGATAGAATGAAAAATTATAAAGCATCGCCATTTATGTAACATGCTTGATGTACTATAGCATGGTTATGGGAAGCTGTTTTAGTTTACTAATAGCAGCAGTGTGTAACCTTATGCAGTTTCATAGATTTTTTTATATAATGGTGTATCTTAATGAGAAGATGGAGAAATAATATGAAAAAGATGTGTATGTATGTATTAATAATAGTAATGCTATGTGTTTCTATTCAATCTGTTTTTTCACAAAATGTGGAAGAACTCTATTCACCCTATTTTCTCGCACTCGGACTCACGGCCGCGTCCTTTGAGTCACCTGTGGGGGATATCCTGAATCCGGCTGTTTCGGGACTGAAACAACGGATGACCCTGGATCTCAGTTATATCGCCCTTCCGGGTTTTGGAGATGAAGAAGGATTCGGGCACGCAGCGAATGTGGGTATCACTATCCCCACCAGAGCAGGGGTGGTGAGCGCCTCCACACATTTTGTCACGTCATCCTTCCCCGGTGCCAATCTCGGGACGATGGGATCTGTGTATGTCTCCTTTGCAAAAGACCTGTTTCCCGATTTTCTTGTGGGAGCCGGAATAGGATCACAATTCGGGGCCCAGGGCGATTTTTCAGGTGCTGGTGTGGGACTTGATCTCGGCTTTCTACATCTTCCCGGCGATGTGTTCTTTTTAAAAAAATTCAGGTGGGGGATTGCTCTTCGCGGTCTCGGTCTTGACTATACACCCCCGGAAGATACCCGTTTATTCCCGGCGGCATTTACTCCTTCCGTGGGGGCAAGTTTTAATATTGTGGAAATGAAGGATTTTTATATTTCTCTCCTCCCTGACGTCAGTTTCCCCGGGGTTCTTCCTGTTTTCAGAGACGAACTGAATATGAAAGCGTCATTAGGATGTGAAATCGGTCTCTTTGATACCCTCTTTTTAGACGGGAGCGTTGCATTCGATTTATTAGGATCTGCTGATGAAACTTCCGACCGGCCTTTTTATACCTTCGGTGGTGCGGTTCGTTTTAAGCTTCCCCTTCCGGAGAAAATTAAATTTCTTAATATTTCCGAGAGAGGATGGGACAGGAGTGAAATAAAAGCAAATCTTGTGGGAGTTCCCCTTCAGAATGGTGTCTGGGGAATCGGTGCGGGATTTAATATTCCTTTGGGTGTTGCCGATACAACACCCCCGAAAATGACGATTGAAACGGAAAAAGAATTTTATGTATCTCCCAACCTCGATGGAGTTCAGGATGATATCATACTTCCTGTTAAAATTGAAGACTCCAGGTTTGTAAAAGGTTACCGTTTTGTGATCTCGGATGAAAATTCCGTTGTGATAAAAGAGATCGCAAATAAAGAAGCCAGACCGGAGAATGTCGATTTTTCAAATGTTATGGACAGATTGTTATATGTCAAAAAAGGAATAGATATCCCCGAGACAATACGCTGGGACGGAAAATCCGACCAGGGAACAGTTGTTCCGGATGGAACATATCACTATTTTCTAGAATCATGGGATGATAACGGAAATACGGCGAAAAGTTCCCCCGGGACAGTGCATATTGATTCGACACCTCCCACAGCAGAGTTAAAGACGCCTTATGTTGTTTTTTCACCAAATAATGACGGCAATAAGGATACTCTCCCCCTGGAACAGACCGGTTCATCCGAAGATACCTGGAAAGGTGTTGTGAAAGATTTGAGCGGGACAGAGGTCGCTTCATTTACCTGGACAAACGAGGCCCCCAAAAGTTTTGATTGGAACGGGACTAATAATGAAGGAATCCTGGTTCCTGACGGAGTGTATCAATATATACTCTCGGCTACAGACCGCGCGGGAAATGTATATATGGCAAAAGTGGAAAATATCATTATTAATACACAGGCCACCCCGATTAATATAACCATCGGACTTTCCGAGTTTTCACCGAATGATGACGGAGTTAAAGACAGAATCCGTTTTAATCTCGATATACCGGTAAGAGACGGCATAGAAACCTGGAATCTCAAGGTCGTGAACGCCGACGGAGATGAGGTGAGGGTATTTACCGGAACAAAAGAAATACCTGATTATATTGATTTTGACGGAAAAGATAACTCCGGGAAACTCCTTAAAGAGACCTCTTACATGGGATTTCTCGAACTTAAATATACAAGCGGTAATAATCCTACCGCAACATCCCCCGGGTTTATTATCGACTCCACCGCACCCCGGGCCTCAGTTCGTGCCGATGTGCAGATTTTCTCACCAAATGGTGACGGAAATAAAGATCTTATCACTTTCTCAAATGAAACAAGTGAAGAAGAAGCCTGGACCGGTGAAATCCGGAATAGTGATAAGAAAATTGTAAAGAAATTTTCATGGAGAGGATTCGCGGATCCGAGTGTTGTCTGGGATGGCCGCGGAGATGACGGAATGCTGGTAAAAGACGGTACTTTTGTCTACAACATCTATTCAACAGATAAAGCGGGAAATTATGGTAAATCAAACGAAATTACCCTCGAATTGAATACCGCGGAAACACCCGTATTTCTCTCTACAGACCTTGCGGATTTCTCGCCAAATGCCGACAAGGTTCAGGATACGGTCACGATCATACCTCATTTAAAAGTGACAACGGATGTCGATACCTATACCCTCTCGATCATGAACGAGAGCGGGAAAACAGTGAAAAAGATCACCGGTAAGAATAAAGTACCGGAGAATTTCAAATGGGATGGTAAAGATGATAATTCCAAACCCGTACCTGACGGACGCTACAGTGCGGAGTTAAATATTCTTTATAAAAACGGAAACAATCCTATAGCAAAAACAAATGTTATCAGCATTGATACGGAATTCCCCGGCATTACCCTCTCGGCTGAATACACTCTCTTTTCTCCCGATGGTGATGGTAACCGGGATGCTTTTATCGTCAAGCAGGATTCGAGTCCCGAAGACTTATGGGAGGGAACCATACTCAATAAAGCGGGAGAAGTCGTAAGAAGTTATTACTGGAAGGGTAGAACCTCATACCTTGAGTGGTTTGGCAAAGACGATCATGGGAATAAATTAAAAGATGGTGTTTATTCATATGTAATCCGGAGTACCGATAAGGCAGGAAACAGTGTGAATGAGACAATAAAGGATATTGTCGTTGATACCAGACTCACTCAAGTCTATCTCACTGTAGAGCCGAATGGTTTCTCACCGAACGGAGACGGGTTTATGGATAAGATCGCTTTTAAGACATATGTCGGATTAAACGAAGGAATTCAAACCTGGCAGTTGGAAATCATCAATATAGAAACAAAAGAGATTGTCACTTTTAATGGTGAAAAGGAAGTTAAACCATCTTATGTCTGGGATGGATTGGATAAAGGAAAACTGGTCAAGGAAGGCAAATATTATGCGGCCCTTACGGTTAATTATTTTAAAGGCAATAAACCTCGTGCCGAGACACAAGAGTTTCGTCTCGATGTTTCTCCTCCGGACACAACAATAAATATTAAACCAAGTCCATTTTCTCCGGATAATGACGGGATAGATGATGAAGTTTATATTATCACGAGTATTAAGGATCAGAGTGAGATCCGGCAGTGGAAAATGGAGATTCTTGATCCGCAAAAAAATCATTTTACCAGTTTTCAGGGAAAAGGTGTTCCTGCCAAACAAATCATCTGGGATGGTATATCGGACACCGGAGAACTTGTTCAATCGGCAGATGATTATTTCCTTGAATTCACGGCAAACGATGATTTGGGAAATCAAGTGAAAATAACGGAAACGATCCCCATCGATATCCTGGTAGTGAAAATTGGAGATAAATACAAGATCAAAATACCGAGTATTACGTTTAAACCGAACACCCCGGATTATAAGAATGTCGAAGAGGAGAAAAAGGCCCGGAATATGAAAACTCTTAACAGACTCGCTGAAATATTTAAGAAGTACAGTACCTATCATATTATTATAGAAGGGCACGCGGTAAGTTTGGACTGGGCAGATCCTGCAAAAGCTAAAATAGAACAGGAGAAGGATCTTCTTCCTCTATCAAAAAAACGGGCGGAAGCGATTAAAGCCGGGCTTGTAGAGCTTGGTATCGAGGAATGGAGAATTGATACCATCGGTATCGGCGGTTCACAGCCGGTTGTTCCTCATGGCGACCTTGTTAACCGCTGGAAAAACAGACGGGTGGAATTCCTCCTGGAAAAGAAGTAAGGGTGAAACCTTAGAAAATAAAAAAGGGCTGTCTCGTTATCAGACAGCCCTTTTTTTAATTTACCTCATATATCTTTCTCTTTGGATTTCTGAACTAACTATAGACATCCTGTCGGTTGAAAAAGTAAGTTCGTTTTTAACATCTCATGTATGAATACTCCCGGTCTTTGCTTTTGATATTCATTTGATTTGGAAATATACTCAACTGTTTAGAGTTTGTCATTTCCTGTCACTCTATCAGTGTTCGTAAATACTTATAGTGAAAGGAAATGGCAAACTTACTACAACTGGAAATACTGACAATTTATAAAATTGGCAGTATAGCCACCGGCTGCGTCCGTTCCTTGAAGGTTTGTTGCTTTTACTCAGCCGATCCGACGATACACATCCATTCGGCCGAACATGCGAGGTTATCACCCACATAGGCTTTCCCGGACTGCCGGAGCATATTTTCCGAAATCCTTAAGTTTGTAACAACCATTTTAAGGGTGTCACCGGGTTTTACCGGACTCTTAAACTTGGCCTTCACAACTGTGGCGAGGAAAAAGAGGGCGCCATCCCCAAGCTTATTTAAAGATTTTATTCCGGCACCACCGCACTGGGCCATTGATTCGATAAGAATAACTCCCGGGACAACAGGGAATCCGGGGAAATGACCCTTGAAAAAAAAGTCCTTATCGGTGAATGTTCTATATCCTATAATTTCTTCATCCGTTGCTTTCTCGATTTTTTCTACAAAGAGAAAAGGCTCTCTGTGGGGAAGGAGTTGTTTCATATCATCCATATGATTTTTCCTTTCTGTACGTTGTTTGAATCTCTGTTCATGTAAACAGTTGTTTTTAAGACCAAGTATACTTATTTCTTCTATAAACATGCAAGGGGTTTTGCTTAAGTATTAGGGATTGTCTGTTAAATTTTTTATCCATTTTTTTCCGGTCCGGGGTAAAAATCCCGGATTGCCGCATGTATGCGGACGGAATCTGCCGTATAATTGAAACCTTTGCCTGAAAAAAATAGTTGCTATTTCTGCAACTTATCAATATTATACTAAAAGCGAGGTTTTTATGAATAGTTCAGTATGGTTTGCATTCTCATTAACCCTTTTTGCAGGATTATCAACAGGAATTGGAAGCCTTATAGGATTACTTTCAAAGAAATTTAATCCTAAAGTTTTAACCATTTCATTAGGATTTTCAGCCGGTGTCATGATTTATGTTTCAATGGTTGAAATTATAGTAAAAGCCAGGGATTCTTTGAGTGTCACTTTGGGTGATAAATCCGGATACATCTGGACAACAATTTCATTTTTTATTGGAATATTTATAATAGCCATAATCGATAAACTAATTCCTTCATATGAAAATCCACACGAACTAAATGTAGCAAAAAGAATTGAAAAATCATCGGAAAAAGATAAAGCAAAATTATTAAGGATGGGAGTTTTTTCTGCCTTGGCAATTGGTATTCATAACTTTCCTGAAGGATTGGCAACTTTTATGAGTGGTTTAACAAATCCTACATTGGGAATAAGTATCGCAATAGCTGTTGCAATACATAATATTCCGGAGGGATTGGCTGTTTCAGCACCAATATTTTATGCTACAAAAAGCAGAAAAAAAGCTTTTGTATTATCATTTCTATCCGGGTTTGCAGAACCCATCGGAGCGATTTTCGGTTATTTTCTTTTAAGATCGATTTTTACCGAGACAACCTTCGGAGTAATTTTTGCGGCTGTAGCCGGAATCATGGTTTACATCTCTTTAGACGAATTATTACCTACGGCGGAAGAATATGGTGAACATCATCTTGCAATAGGCGGGTTGATAGGAGGAATGATTGTAATGGCAATAAGTCTGCTGCTTTTTGCTTAATCTTTAAAATGCAGTGTCCATGCCTGCACCTTAACCGGATACGCCCGTGCTTCATATAGGGGTTCATTATGATCCGGAAAACAATGATAATGAAAATCTTAATGAAGAATATTTTGCCCTGCAAAATATTACGGATAACCCTTTGAAACTCGGTGGCTGGCTAATTTCAGCCGCAAATGGGAAACATACATATCAAATACCGAAAGGATTTGTTTTGGAATCAGGAAAACTTGTATATATATTTTATATTTCATTAAACAGGAAGGAATAAAAGTGCCCGAATGGACGCTTTTAATTTTAATTTTTTCATGTATACTTTAATATGAAATTATAAATCGGCATTTTAATGCCATAGCAGAATGAACAGGTGAATAATTTAAACAATATTTATTGATTTTATTAGTTTGCAGGGATCGTACAAATGAACCGTAAATATAGAATAATTTGAAGGATGTTGATATTGTTTTCTAATATAAAAATTATCATTAAAGTAAAAATGAATAAAATATTTATTTAGAATGAGGGAGATTGATGATTATAG
>JAFGRV010000577.1 GCA_016934975.1 Spirochaetales bacterium
GAAATGTTCACATAAATCCAATGAGATTGATGGTCTTGAACAACCTCTCAAAGATTTAGTCACCCTTATCAAAGAAAAGAATTCTTCCGTAAAGATTGATCTGTGCTGCATCAGCGCCGCGGGTCCTGTTGCAAATAATTATTGCAAACTCACCAATTGTAAATGGGATGTTGACGGAGACTCTATAGAAAAGGCACTGGGTATAAAAACTCTCATTATTAATGATTTTCTTGCTATCGGATACGGAATCCCCACTCTGGATGTGAATAATCCGGAGCAGATTACGAAGTTAGCGACGACAAAAGGAAGCCGGCCGGAACCGGAAGGCAATGTAAAGGCGGTCGTCGGTGCGGGAACCGGGCTTGGTGTGGGTTTTCTTATTTCATCAAACGGAATATACCGTGCACACCCCTCCGAAGGAGGGCACTCGGGATTTGCAGCGTATGATGATGAGACAAAGAAGTTAAAAGAATATGTCACGGAAAAAATCGGTGAAACCCCGGGAACAGAACCCTTTGTATCCGGTCAGGGAATTACGAATATTTTTAAGTTTTATAAAGATAAAAAAAATATCGCGATGACGGGAATAGTAAAGGAGATTGATGCGGCACCGGATGAAGACAAACCCGCTCTTATCTCCCAAAATGCGGGTGGAAATCCTGTTTGTAAAGAAATAATGGAACTCTTTATTTCCATGTATGGAAGATTTGCGGGAAGTCTCTCTGTTGTTTTCATGCCTTTTAGCGGCATGTACCTTGCCGGCGGGATCGTGACAAAGAATGAGAAACTCTTTATAGAGAATAATCTGTTTATGAAGAATTTCGAACAAAATTATAATCCGAATATCCGTCCCGTACTCCAACGGATACCCGTGTATATTATTAAGGATTATTCTATCTCCCTTTATGGGGCTGCGAATGCCGCAGTAACACTTGTACTCCAAAAGGAATGCTAGAAATTGTAAAGGACGCGGTAAAACACCGGTCTCCGTTTACATGATGGGATTAATGAAGAAACAGGATCCGCTGTCAATAAATATAATAATTACAATCTTTGCGCTTTTTATAAGTCAGTCCTTACTCTTTTTTATAATCCGGATCTTTACATCCATACCGGAGTGGATTTTTCTTTTATATTACCCTGTTTCTTGTGGTTTTCATGGATTTATCCTCTTTGCACTCTTTAAGCTGAAACGGTATATTGTTCTCGAAGCAACAGGTGTTCCCTTGAAACGATTGAATATCGCCAATATTGTCACACTCGTAAGAATGAGCGCGATTCCATCAATCTTTTTTCTCTTACTGGCAATTCATATTCCATCAATTAAATGGATTCTTATCGTCTATATAACATTTATTTTTATTACTGATTTCCTGGATGGGATGATAGCACGTGCCTTGAATCAAATCACAATTATCGGTAAATATATTGATTCATCCGGCGATTATATGATTCTCTTCTTTTCATCACTTCTTTATTTATATTATTCTCTTATTCAGCCCTGGTTTTTTATTATTATTCTTGTCCGTATTTTTTCCATCGCCATCGTTGCGATAATATTATATTGTGTTAAAAAAGATGTTGTCTACACAATCTCCTTTTTAGGAAAAGCCTCCATTTTCGCTCTTATGACACTTTTTGCTCTGAAACTACTCCCTTTATTCGGGATTCACAACACTATTTTTGATTTTATTCTCTCTGTCATTGAATATATTACCGCGGGATTTTTGGTGGTGTCCTTCGGAGAAAGAATCTTCCTTCTCCGGAAAGTTCTATCAGAAAAAAAGACTGAATAATCTTTTTTATCTCCTAAGAGACAAGTTGTTTCTTGATACCGGTAAACATTTCATTATATTGATTCTTCTGCGGATAGGAATAAAGAAGTTTATAACCCTCTTCTATCTTTTTTTGAAAAAGACTCCTCATTTTTTTCTGCATTACTTTTGCACTATCAAAAGTAAAGGATTTTTCTCTGCCCTTTTTCCGGTTTTTTCCCCAAATGACAGTAAAGGTGTGAGGAGAAAAGAGATGACCCTGATAATTATGGATATAATAATAGTTCATCTCGTTATATTCGTTTATTTTGTATAAAGCTACTAACATTCCTTTTTATTATCGGAATCTTTCCGGAAGAACTATACTGAAAACCCTCCGGTTTTACGAGCACATATTTTCTATGAGATTGATTGATGAACCACCAGCCGCGATCAAAAAAAACCACCTTGACATCTGTTTTATCAAACACTATTGTTTAAGAATAGTTTATAAAAAAGGAGAATCAATTGAAAAAGTTTATTATCCCTGTTTTACTCATTATCATTATAGAAGGTGCTTTTAGCCAGGAAGAGATTAATCCTCTGCCTGTCTATTATACATATTCGGAATTGCTTTTAGCCCCGCCGGGACAAATGGATATCGGGCTTTATGGATTTATAAATCCGGCAGTACTTGCCCATGTGAATGGGTTTGATGCCTTCGTCGTTCTTTCCGGAGAAGATCCCTCTTTTCTTCCCGTGACTCAATGGGGACTCTTTGGGGTCTTGCCCGGGATCGGTTTGGGCACTATCAACACTCTGGTCACCGATGACATCTGGCTGACAAATTCGAGAGTATCAATAGGTTTTGGTACGAATGCATTAAGTGCAGGATTAGGGTATGAATGGTCAACCCTGGATGGAGAATCCCTGGATGATGCTGCCCTGCTCACCTATGGAATTCTCTCCAGACCGAGCCCTTATGTTTCTTTTGGTATCTCCGGTAATGTCAATCTTTCCTGGGATGAATACGAGGTTGCTGTCGAACTTGGCCTGAGACCCCTTGGAAATGATATCCTCACCCTCTTTTCCGATTATGCCTTTACAACATGTCAGGAATGGGACGATATCCTGGATGGTGAGATGAGTGTGGGCTTAACCGCGCGATTACCATTTTTAGCGGGTTTGTATGCTACGGGGCGTTATTTCCCCTTAAGTTCTCATTTTTCAGCGGGACTTAAATTCTCCACCGGACCAATGGCTGCAACCTATCAGGCTCATTTTGATAAAGACATCAACTTTACCCATTATTCTTCGGGTCTCCGGTCCGGGCAGAGTGAACCAACCTTGTTCGAAGAGATTTTAAAGGATAACTTTTATCTGGTTCTTGAACTCTCCGGATATATTGATTACCAGGTTCGTTCCCTGTTTTTTAAACCACATACCCTTTTGGAGATTTTAGGCACTATTCAATCGGCGAAAACAAATCCTATCATAAAAGGGATTGTCATAAATACCTCGGGAATGTACGCGGACAGGGAAAAATTATGGGAAATCAGGGAAGCCCTTAAGGATTTTAAATCCGCCGGGAAAAAGGTTGTTGTCTATCTGGAAGGTGCAAATATCGATTATTACTCCTTTGCATCAATCGCGGATAAAATCCTTTGTGATCCCTTAAGCATGATCAGCCTTGACGGTTATATGATGGGAATGTCCTATTATAAAGGACTCCTCGAAAAAGCAGGGATAGGATTCGAAGAACTCCGGATTTTAAAGTACAAATCCTACTATGAATCCTTCTCAAGGGATTCAATGTCCGAGGCAGAGAGAGAGCAATCCCTGGAATATATTAATGATTTGTATGAGATCACCAAAAAAGAAGTCTGTGAATCCAGGAATATTTCCGATTCCGATTATGAGAAGTTTGTAAATGAAATCTCTTTGTTCAGTGCCCGGGAAGCTCTCGACCGGAAACTGATAGATGGGATAACCCGGTTTAAAGATATACAGGAAGAGGTAAACGGCCTCGAAGGCAGAGAGATGTATTTAATCGGTCCCGGATCTCTCCCCGAACGGAACCGTCCCTACTCGAATGAGTGGGGTGCAAAAAAAAGAATTGCCGTTGTTTATGCCCTCGGTATCTGTGATTTGGACTCGGGAATGTCGACACGGCAGCTTGCCGATGATATCGAAAGAGCCTCATCTGATTCTTCCATAAAGGCTGTTGTGATCCGTGTCGATTCACCCGGGGGGAGTGCCCTTGCGGGAGATTTTATGGC
>JAFGRV010000578.1 GCA_016934975.1 Spirochaetales bacterium
AAATCATATTAATTTTCAAGATCGTTCAAAAAGCGGCAAAATGCGGGATCAGAGAGTACCAATAATTTTTTTGGCGGCTTCAATAATCAGCTGTGCAACGTACATCTGGTCGCCTTTCTCGGTATCAATTATCAAATCGACAAAATCGTAATTATTAATATCGATATTATAGAGCCTCATATAACGTTCGTGATCCCTTTTATCTCGCACAAGGGTCTCCGCGTATGCCTGCTCATATGAATGCTTTTCCCGCTTTGCAATACGCTGTGAACGGATCTCGGTCGAACCATCAAGGTATACTTTTAAAGCCGCATCTTTCAGATGCCAGACAGCAAGACGTGATCCGAGGACGCAATTTCCTTTGGACGAAAGCATAATGAGCATACTATCCAGGAATTTATCATGCTGATCATCCTTTTCCGCAAGAGCGCACATTTCTTCAAATTTTAAACCCCGTTCCCGTGCCATATCCCGGAAGGTGAAATTAATATGCCGGAAACCGAGTTCTTTTGCCACATATTTGGATACCGTGGTATTTCCGCACCCGCTCTTTCCGGATATGGCAATCTTCATATTATTCGACATTTCTCAACTGCTCCCTGATCGTTTCAACTGCATCTTTAATCGAGATCACAGCATTACTGACATCCAGGAAAATACTCTTTGAACCGATAGTATTCACCTCCCTGTTCATTTCCTGACAGATAAAATCAAGCTTTTTCCCGATGGGACTTCCTTTTTTTATGGTTTCTCCGAAGGTTTGTAAATGAGATGTCATTCTGGCGATTTCTTCTTTAATATCAAACTTTATAAGCATGACAGCGGTCTCTGTAAGAATCCTTCCTTCATCAACCTCATCACCAATCACTTCACTAAACTTCTTCTGTAAGATCTCCCGAACCTTCAATTCAATATCAGGAACTTTATTTTCTATTATATCTAGATTTTTCCGTATCGTTACGAGGAGATCATTGATACATTCCCCGGTTCGTTCACCCTCTGTACACCGGGATTCCTCAAAACTCTTAAATGTTTTCTCCAAAATAGGAAGGATTCGCTTCCAATACACTTCAATATCGTAATTCTTGATGGGCTTAAGTATTCCTTCCACCCTTAATAAATGTGAAAGATTAATTCTGTCGGATATACCAGCTTCAATACTCAAGTTTTTTAATGCATCCACATAGGTATGAATAATATTTTTATCAAGGTGAACTTCCACCTGTTCTTCGAGTTCTTTAATTTTCATTGAGAGTTCAATTCGACCGCGGTTTACCCGGTCGGAGATATAACTTCGTAATCGTTGTTCCAGTTGTGTAATATAAGGAGGAAGATACACAATGATATCAAGAAAGCGGTTATTATACGATTTAAGATTGATGATAATATGGTTATGCTCATCCTGAAACTCATTATATCCGAAACCTGTCATACTTTTCATAGTTTTTCCTTCTATTTCCGATCACTCGTATTGTATACTCAACTTTAAATCCACCTTTTTACAATTGGAAATACTAACAATTTAATGAATTGTTAGTATAATAATCATATAAAGAACGGCCGATCTTCCAATTGTCTCCTGCTCCCATTGTAACAAATAAATCACCCGGAGTGAGGACCTCTTTAAGATATGGAAGTGCATCCATAATTTCTTCAAAGTAATGAACATGGGAATGATGCTTTGCCACCTCATGATACAAGTCTTTACCGGTGATGTGATGTTCTCCCTGCTCCCGCGCAGAGGCATAAATTTTATGCAAGATAACCTCATCTGCGGATGAAAAAGCCTCTCCGAACTCACGGAGAAGTTCTTTTGTCCGGGAATAGGTATGAGACATAAAATCGACAATGATCCTTTTTCCCGGAAAAAATTCTCTATACCCTTTTAATGTCGCAGCAACAGCTGTGGGATGGTGGGCGTAATCATCCATAAAAAGAATTCCCCCGGCCTCACCAAGAATTTCGCTTCTCCGCTTACTCCCCCGGAAATTTTTAAGCCCTTCCTGTATTCCCCTGATATCCTTCTCCTGCACGGAACCGTGCTCTTTTTCCAGGAGAATAATACAAAGGGCGATGGCGGCTGTCGAGTTTAGGATAGTATGTTCCCCCGGAACGCTCAAGGAAAAGGCTTTATCAAAACCTTCCAGGGAAAACCGGATTTCTCCCGGGGATAATTCTATATTTTTTACCCGGAATCGTCCATGGGCGTTTTTTCCGTAAGGAATACATACAATATCTTTACGAGCCGATTTCACTTTTTCCAATACTGCCACAGCACCTCTATCATCAGCATTATATATAAATACTCCCTTTTCCGGGAGGGCGCATACATATTCCTCAAATGCCGCCATGATATCTTCAAGACTTGTGAAATAATCAGGATGATCTAGTTCCACATTTGTCAAAACAATCTGGTCTGCCTTAAATTTAAGAAAATGTCTTTTATATTCACATGTCTCGGCGATGAGATAAGTGTCTCCGAGATGTAAGGTAGAGGAATCATGAAAGGTCGGTACCTGGGAACCGGTAATAATCGTTGCGGGAAATTGCACTTCTTTCATAATCGTACCGGCAATTGCCGTGGTCGTCGTTTTCCCATGAACCCCTGCAATTCCGCTGGAATTCGCTTGAGTCGAGAGTATTCCCAGTGCCTCGGGATAGGTCAGCATTGGAATGGAATACTGCAATGCTTTCTGTAATTCCGGGTGAGTTTCTGATGTATAGGCTGATGAATAGATGATAAGATCCAGATTTCTATGAATATTGTGCGGAGTAAAATCCTCGATAACAGGAATATTGAGGTGAGCAAGAACAGTATCGGTATAAAATTTTTCGTGAGTATCAGATCCGGTTATCGAAGCCCCTTTGGCTTTCAGAATTTCAGCAAGAGCTGTCATACCGGTCCCTTTTATCCCGACCATATGGACACAGAGATTTTTCATATTATGTAATAAAACAGCGGAATCCACTCGATCCAAAAACTCCATTTATAAGAACATGTCATAGTCTTTTACCTATACAACTTCATACGTCTGTATAATTAAAACTATAATATACAAAGAGAGAATAATGTGCAAGCCCGGAATAATACGAACTCTTTAGTACAACACATAATCTTCAGGATCAGTTGCTTTGGTTTGCTTTTGCTCCTTATCAATCAATTCACCGGTTTCATCTATCGTATCATGAATACCGGGTTCCTGAGTATCCGGAAGATCAGCGGTGGGGGTCTCACGATGTAATTCTTTGTCGACAGGTGCTTTTTCTTCCGTGACCACGGATTCAGTACCCGGTTTTATTTTTTGAAGAGCAATTGAAACAGTGTGCGCCAAACTTTCATGAACTTCTAACAGTTTATTCATTACCGGGACGGCTAATTTTGCAGCTGCTCCGATTTCACCAAGAATATAAAGGAATCTTTGAAGTATGACCGGTTCAAAGGAGCCTTTTTCGCTTAATTCCTTTTCAAAGAGAGTATTCACGAAGGGTACGGTTTCCGCTCCGCCGGTTATCAATACCCGGGTGATAAAGCAATTGGTGATATCTTCTTCATATAACATTGGTAGAATTTGAACAAAGATTTCGATATCCGACTTTCGGCGTATCCCGATCTCGCTGAATAGAAAACAGATCAATTTTTTTTCATACTCTGTAAATGAATCCCCGGTAAGTGCTTCGAGAAAAAATGGCAGAATAGGACTGATAGATACGACGACTTTCTCAATTAAATCATTTCCCCACATGTCTTTCTTCACACCCTGGCCAAGGAGATTTTTCAGTTCTTCTATATCCCGGAGTCCCATCTTCACGATCGCCACACGTGCCGATTCCTGATTTTTATGTACCATCCGGAGAAGAACCGGAAAAGCAACAGGATGTCCTATTTCGCTCAACGCATGAATAATTGTGGGAAATAATGTTATTAATCCATCATCTTCAAGAAGGGAAATAAGTGTTCGTGAGACCGATATATCTTTCGGGATCGAGAGCAATACATTTAAAATATTTTCTTTAACCGGCTGAAATCTGGGATCGATATTAAAATTAAAAGCTTCATCCATCGGCTTAAAATCGGGAGACAATGCATTATTTTCTATATAATGCTTTTCTTTAAGCTCTTCGAATATCTCTTCTTTGGTAAAAGTTGTGTTTTTTGCCGTTTCCTCAAAAGCATATTCGGAGATAAATCCATCCGGTTTTAAATGACCCAGTAAGATAATAATTGATTTTAAAAGCGAGAGATTGGATCTCATTTTTTCATGTATTATAATTTTTAATAAAAGGGGCACAAGGTGAATAGCGGAATAATTCCAGGTGCCCAGCTCTTCGATTTTAGGTAATAAATCCAGTTTCTGAACCTGCCGGATAATCTCTGTCTCACTTATATCTGTTGCAAGGATAACAAGAAACCGGGTTATCATTTTTTCCAAATTCTTGAGTTTATGAGTAATAGCTTTCGTTTCCACTACATATTAATGATATAAGCGAATATTGTGATACGCAAGTAAATCTTAAAAAAAAATAAAAAAAATAGCATTTCCATGATTATTTTAATACATTATCCGGTGGTATAATGTCTCACCGGCTATGATTGTTTATAAAGAGGAAATATAAGCCGGAAACAGGCCCCCGGGTCGCCCGGGAGATACTCGATACTTCCTTTATTCTTCAGAACAAGCATTTTTACCAGATAAAGGCCCAGACCACTACTCTGTTTTAATGAGAAATGTGGCTCAAAGATCGTACTACAGAGATGTGCCGGGATACCTCTCCCGTTATCAATAATATCCATAATGACCTGGTCTTCGAGTACATGCGCTTTTAGTTCAATTTTTTTTTCACGACCTTTCTCCTTCTTAATCGAATCGACGGCATTACGGATAAGATTTAACACTACTTGCTCAAGTTCACCTCTTCCGGCGAAAACAATAACATTATCACTTATATCCGTAAAAAAAGATATTCCATAGTTACGGTAGCTTATTCGTACAAGTTTAATAAGGGGTAGTAATGTTTTTTTCATATTGATGATTATGGGCTTTTCTTCGATCCGGAGAGCGAGTATTTTAAAATATTCGGTAATATAATGTATTCCATGCTCTGCATTTTCCAACAAGCTCTCCAAAGCAGCATTTTTCTTCTTTCCTGTTTTTTGTGTCAGTCCGAATTGAGCCATGGTTTTTATATGTGTTAATATATTTTTAAACTCATGAGAAGTCCCAACAGAAAGCAGACCTGACGTAATCAGTCTGTCCTGCAGGAGAAGCGTATCTTCGGTTTGTACCATCCTTGAAAAAACAGTATGTAAAATGTTATTTTTTTTATCTGACTTATTAGTGAACCATACCGCACTTTCCTGAATAAGATATCCTTTTTGAAAAATAAAATACCCGAGGCCTGTAATGAGACAGATAGAGATCCACAAGGTCATATCGATGAAAAACCAATTCATGATCATACTCACAAGATCAATCGTTTTGGCTATAATTAAAAGAATAGAGGTTATAAACAGATAGAGCATAATTTTCAGGTGTCTTGTTGTGTACAGACGCCACAATTGACGAAGCGGATAAAGAAAGAGAACCGCTGTAATATAAAGATAAAAAAAAGAGAAATAAACAGATCCTGTAAGATTAAGGATCATAAGAATAACAATAATCATAGAAACAAGGCCGACACTAACAGACCAGAGATAATTATATCTTCCCGGAGAAAGTGTATAGATAAAATTCCCGGTAACATAAACAAGTATTAAAGAGGACCCTATCCCGAGAAAAAATAAATGAGAGAAAAATGTCTTAAGAGCAAGGAAAATAATAACCAGGAGGAAGAGTAAGAATTCATGTTTATAATTACATGTTGAAAACCGGAATAGGAGGATTATTATTTCCATGAGGAGAAGAGAGAGGAACACGATCCTCCCGAAGTAAAAAAAACTGCTCATTTATTTCAATTCAGAAAGCGGTATCGGTTCCGGGCTTTCCTCTTCGCTAAGGAGAGCAGATAATTCCTTTAAAAGTTTGTGTTGTTTCGAATCCAGACGTTCGGGAACAACAACGCGGATAGTAATATACATATCTCCCTTACGATTTGAATAATGAAGGTACGGAATGCCCTCATTCCTCAGGCGTAATACTTTGCCATTCTGTGTTCCGGCGGGTATCTTTAACTTAACTTTTTTATCATCGAGCGTGGTAATATAAATCTCGGCACCTAGGGCTGCCTGTGTCATGGATATCGGAATCATGCAATACACATCATTATTATTTCGTTCAAAATATTTATGGGGGAGAACATGAACAAATACATACAAATCACCGGGAGGTCCGCCGTTCAGACCACCGTCGCCTTGCTCCGGAATATGTATCCTCTTCCCGTTTTCAATTCCCACAGGAATAGTCACCTTAATTTTCTTATTCTTCCTGACCAGACCTCTCCCGCTGCAATCAGTACAGGGTCTTTCAATGATTTCACCCTCTCCATTACAACTTGGACAGGTTGTCGCGATAGAAAAGAAGCCCGAGCTTCTCCGGACTTGTCCGCTTCCCCCGCAGCCCGGACAGAGTTTTCTCTTACTACCTTTGTCCGCACCGGTACCGCCGCAGGTTGTGCATGATTCGTTCCGCACAAAAGAAACATCAACCTTCGTCCCGAAGGCTGCATCTGTAAAAGCAATTTTCACATCGTACCGCAAATCCGCGCCTCGGCGTCCCCGGGTACTCTGCTTTTTTCTCCGGGTTCCGGACCCGCCGAAGAAAGAATCAAAAAATCCTGAAAAATCTCCGAAAATATCCTCAAAATCTCTGAATACGCTGGTATAATCGTGAGATCCGCCGCCGGCCATCCCTTCAATCCCGGCAAACCCGAACTGATCATAGGTCTGACGCTTTTTGTCATCAGCGAGAACTTCATATGCTTCGGTCGCTTCTTTAAATTTTTCTTCCGCCTCTTTATCTCCGGGGTTCTTATCCGGGTGATATTTAATTGCGAGTTTTCTATATTCTTTTTTTATTTCGTCCTTGGATGCATTTTTTTGCACACCCAGAACTTCGTAATAATCTCTCTTTGCCAATTTGTATCCTATACATCCATATAAAATCCAAACACGGATACCCTTCTTTTCAACGTATTATAAGATACCCGTGTTCGGTTCCTGTTACTATTAAAATCATCCATCACGTAAAACAAAACTCATCCACACCGCATAGCGTTCTTATGCCGCAGATGACAATGCATCACCTGCAATGATTGCTTTATGAGGCTGCGAAAAGCCTTATTTACTTATCGTCATCATCATCGACTACTTCGTAATCGACATCTTCCACATTATCGCCGCCTTTTGAAGTATTTCCGGTATTTGATGAACTGCCGGTATTTGTATCCTGGGAAGTATCCCCGGAGGTATCAGTCGAAGATCCCTGTTGTCCGGGATTCTGCGCCGATGATGTTTTATAGACTTCTTCCGCGAGCTTATATGAGACCTGCTTCAAGGTCTCCATCTTTGCTTTAATTTCAGTGACATTATCAGATTCCAGGGCTTTCCTGAGGTCGGCGATGGCGGCATCTATTTTCTGCTTATCTTCCGCCGATACCTTATCGCCGTAATCTTTCAAGGCTTTTTCTGTTGTATATATAAAACTGTCCGCCTCGTTTCTTGCCTCGGCTTTTTCTTTTACCTTTCTATCTTCATCAGCGTGCAATTCTCCTTCTTTGACCATTTTCTTGATCTCTTCTTCGGAGAGCCCGGATGATGATTCGATACGAATCTTCTGTTCTTTCCCTGTTCCCAGGTCTTTTGCAGAAACATGTACAATTCCATTTGCGTCGATGTCAAAGGTAACCTCTACCTGGGGAACACCCCGGGGAGCAGGGGGGATACCAACGAGATCAAATCTCCCGAGGGTCCTGTTTTGGCCTGCCATTTCACGTTCACCCTGAAGAACATGGATTGATACGGCAGTCTGATTATCTGCCGCTGTCGAGAAAATCTGACTCTTCCGTGTGGGAATTGTCGTATTTCTGTCGATAAGCCGTGTGAATACGCCGCCGAGGGTTTCAATTCCAAGAGAAAGCGGGGTGACATCAAGAAGTAATACATCTTTTACATCACCTCCAAGAATACCTCCCTGGATCGCGGCGCCCATGGCGACAACTTCATCCGGGTTAACACCCTTATGCGGTTCCCGTTGAAATATTTCCTGTACAATTCTCTGAACAGCGGGTATCCGGATAGAACCACCGACTAAAATAACCTGATCGATCTCCGAGGGCTGTAATCCTGCGTCTTTAAGTGCTTTTAAACATGGCCCTTTTGTCTTTTCTACCAGGTCTTCGGTTAATTGCTCAAACTTTGCCCTGGTAAGATTATATTGTAAATGTTTTGGGCCGGATGAATCTGCCGTGACAAAGGGTAAATTGATGTCTGATGTCTGGGCTCCGGAAAGCTCTATTTTCGCTTTTTCCGCAGCTTCCCTTAAGCGTTGGAGTGCCATCCGGTCTTTAGATAAATCAATCCCATAATCCTTTTTAAAGTTTTCAATAAGCCATTCGATGACCCTCTGGTCGAAATTATCACCGCCAAGATGGGTATCACCGTTTGTTGATTTTACTTCAAAAACACCGTCACCAAGTTCCAGGATTGATATATCAAAAGTACCACCGCCAAGATCATATACTGCAATCTTTTCTTCTTTCTTTTCTTTGCCCAGTCCGTATGCCAGAGAAGCCGCGGTCGGTTCATTCACAATACGCTTCACTTCGAGACCGGCAATTCTCCCGGCATCTTTGGTGGCTTGCCTTTGGGCATCATTAAAGTATGCCGGAACAGTAATAACTGCTTCGGTTACTTTTTCACCGAGATAATCCTCTGCAGTCTGTTTCATCTTTTGTAAAATAAGTGCTGAAATTTCAGGGGGTGCATAATTTTTATCATGTATCTTTATGGCTACCCCATTCGCTATATCTTGTACCTTGTAAGGCACCATTTTGATTTCTTCCGGTACTTCGACAAATCTTCTTCCCATAAACCGTTTGATGGAATAAATTGTGTTTTCCGGATTAGTAATCATCTGATTCTTCGCCGGCTGCCCAACAAGACGATCTCCTTTTTGTGTAAAACCCACAATCGAAGGGGTTGTCCGCTGACCTTCAGAATTCTGAATAACAACGGGTTCTCCACCTTCCATAACTGCGACACAGGAGTTCGTTGTTCCAAGATCAATACCAATAATTCTTCCCATGATTTTCCTCCTTATTCTTTATCATTGTCTGACTCTTGGTTATTATTATCAGTAGTAGTATCTTCTTTCGCGATTGGCTGCGAAACCTTTACTTTTGCTGGCCGTAAGACCCTTTCATGAAAAAGATATCCTTTCTGGTAATCCTCTAAAACTGTTGAAACCTCATATTCCGAGCTTTCTTCAACGGCAATTGCAAGATGTTTTTCCGGGTTAAATACTTCCCCGACAGAATCGTATCTTTTTAATTCCCATTTTTTCTCAAGTATTGAAACAAGCTGCTTCTCGATCATCACGATACCATTATGAAATACTTCGAAATCTTTTGATTCTTCCGATGATTTTATTGCCCGCTCAAAATCATCAATCACTCCGGTGATATCCAGTAAAAGCATCTGATTCGCATATTTAACAGATTCATCTTTTTCCCGGTAAAGTCTTTTCCTGAAATTCTCGAAATCCGCTTGTTTTCTTAGTAACCGGTCGTTGAGTGATGCAATCTCTTCATTCAATTCAGCTATCTGTTGTATAGGAGATATATTTTCTCCTCCGGGCTGCCCGGTTTTAACACCTTCTTCCTGATCTTTCTTCATTGATGTATCTGAATTCACCTCATCCGGAGTTACTTCCTTTTCAAGATCGTTTTTAGAATCTTTATTTCCAAGATTCATATCCTTGAAAGTATCCTCATTATGATCCGGAGTTCCGTTTTCTTTCTTTCCCATTTTCCTCCCCATCCGATTTCTTTATAAGTTATAGTACACAATCTATTATTTTTTTTCTACCCCTTTAGTTAAATAAAAATAATACCATCGGGATAATAAATGCTTGTTTATAAATCAGTATTAACATGATAATTATATTATGTCCATAAACTAACTCTTATTTCATTATTTTTTTCTATACTGAAAAAAATAAAATAATCCTACTATAGTAGCAAAATAAATTATTTATGAAAATAAAGATAATAATATGTATAATTTCAGTCAAGACCCTTTGTAAAAAATTCTCTTATCCTCAACTGTTTTGGGGTTGTCTTTTCCCACCACCATGCAAGTGCACCTAAATCCTTATATTAAAAGGAATTGACAAATCAATTACAATTTATAATACCGACAATGTATTACAATGTCAGTCTTCTTATCGACACATGAAAATTTAGTCCCCTCATTCAGGGACATCTACATTAAAAATAAAAAACAGGAGAATCGCGATGTCAGATATACAACATAGAGACCCACCATGACAATTCCTTTCCAGCGCTCAAATCTATATCCCATTCCGGTAAAAACAAGCATAGTCCCGACAATAATAAGCATGGAAGGAAAAGAAAAGAGTATCATTTCTTTGGAAACGGAAATCCTCTTTGCAGTTGCAGCAGAACCCACAATCCAAAGTATATTCAGGATATCTGCGCCGAGAATATCTCCAAGAGCAAGATCGCCATGTCCCTTCCGTGCCGCGACAATACAGGTTGCAATCTCGGGAAGGGATGTACCGATAGCAACGATGGTAAGTCCGATAATTGCTTTTGATACCTGCAAAAACTCCGCGCTTTATGCAAGAATAAAAAAGCTTCCTGCAAGAATGCCCAAATTAACAATTAATAACAATACAGGACCAAACCTCACTTTTTACTCTCTTATTAATGTTCGATCTACAAAAATCTGTCCTCGGTTAACAATAACCTCACTCCCATTTGAAAGAATACAAATCCCGGGACCAGAATAATAAAAAAAATTAATAAATACAAGCATCATACCCGCTTTTTATCTGCCCGGGGTTCAGGTAGAGAAGAATAATACTATGAAAATTACTCCAGGGCTCCCTGTTCAGGAGGTTTCTCCTGTTCAGGAGTTTTCTCCTCCGACTCATAATCAAGTATTAATGATATTACTTTTGGAGTTTCGTCGAGTCCATAGTATATTTTTGCATAAAGATATTTATCTGTTTCGGATTCACTCTCGCCGTAGGTACAAATGAGAACAATATTATATCCTGCAACAACCTGGGAATAGGCTTTTAACAGCTTTTGAAGCTCAATAAGTGGATGAGAGAGAGCAAGGCTTTCTTTTAAGAAATCATATCCTTGAACAGCCTTTTGTGAATCAATGGGAATCTCTTCCAATCCCCCTGCTTTCTTTGAATTACCTGACATATCATCCGGTCCGGAAGATGAGCCCAGGAGATGTGGAGCATTCGGAATATCTTCCTCGATTTTATTCGAGACACAGGAAAAACAGAACAGGAGTACTATAATAGTAGAAAACACTATAAATAATTTATTTTTCATATATGTATCACCTCTTACTTTACTGTAGAACTTTTACGAAATAATATCAACAATCTTTAGATGAGTCCAAGACCGGCGAGCACCAGGGTAATCCCGGCAATTGCGGCTGTTTCCGTTCTTAGAACTCTTTCACCAAGTTTCGCGAGAGTAAATCCCTTTTTGCGTAAAAAATTTCTCTCATCTGCGGACCATCCTTTTTCCGGCCCCACGAGTATATTTATCCGGTTATCCGAATACTGAAAATCCTTTAGAGAAATAGTTGCTTCATAATTATCCAAAGCAACACATCCGCCGGGAAGAAGAGCGTCAATACATCCGGAGAGGGTATCAAAGAGTTTCACCTCGGGAAGGAGTGTATGAAACGCCTGTTGTGCACCGGAAATAAGATGCTTCCTTACCTCCCCGCTTGTCCATAAGGTACTTTTTCCATATGACTCTTCACCTCTCTCTGTGGCTGTAAAATAAATAGAAGATACACCAAGAGTGGTGGCTTCACGTAATATTTTTCGTACGGTCTGGGGCCGCGGGAGTCCGACAACAAGGGTCACGGGATACAGTGAATCCGTCGAACTATCATCTGCAAAAACGAAATCCAGAACAAGAGAATCGGTTGATATGGACCGTACAATTCCCTTTCCACGTTTTCCGTCTATCACACCAGCGTCAAAAGTTTCACCTTGTGTGCGGCGCAGAACAGAAAGAATATGAATTGCCCGGGGATCATCCCGATGCAACTTCTCTGTGAGTTCATTTTCTTCAAACAAAATAAGATTCAATCAATTACCCGACCATTACAGAATTTATCAGTAAAAGTCCGCCTTGCAAAGTTCGTTCACAGAACGGCCGTTCCGTGAACCACAGTGGCTTTCTTTTGATAGTAAAAATCTCCGACTCCTTTTTAATACGGTAAAAGTCTTGTCATGTCAATCCTTTCTATGATAAATTGTCACAAAATAAGACACGGATTCCATTTACACCGGGGGCATAATGAGTAATGTACAAAAAAATGAACCAAAAAACACACGGCTGATACTTATGCCTGTGCTCCTCATAGTATCATTTTGCCTGTTCTTTTTATTCGCTTTCGGAAGTCTTCTCACAGACTCACAAAAGCAACAGGTAAACGACTTTTTCACTCGTTATATAAGCGGTGATCTTATGATTCACCATACTAAAAGCAAATCACCGGTTTCATTTTTAATATCGGAGGTAACACTGCCCTCAAAAGCATTACTCCCGTTAGATGACTATGCAAAAATAGAAAATTATCTAAAGAAGAATGAGAATATTTCCGCATTTACACCGTATTCATTCTATCCCGCACGTATTATGAACCCAAACAAAGGTACGATCCCGATCCTTTTAAAAATAATCAAAATACCATCATTTATCAAAGAATTCCCCCAAATCCGGCTCACTCCTTCCGGCGGCACAACATTACATAATGCAGACGGATTGTTTCTTCCTTCCGATCTCATCACCGTTATAGGAAAATTGTATAAAACCGATATAAGAGTGGAAAATTCTCTATTGATTGCAGACGAAAATGCCTCTCTTTATTCGGTACGGGAAACTCATTTTTCCGGAACTGTCACATACGAGAACTACCCTTCATTGTTTTCCTCTGTTGCATACATTGATGCCGACTCATTTCCACTTTCGATAGATTCTCATGAACCGGAAAAGAGGGATGAGAGTGATACGAGTCTTCCTTTTCCCGGGGCAGAGGCTTTTTACAGCACCTTTATCACATCAGAGCCACGAATAAAAAAAGAAACCCTCCCGGATAGTTATTTCTTTGAGTTTTTTGTAAATAAGAGAGAATCCGAAACAAGAGAAAATCCGTCTGCTCCTGAATGGCAATATATCGCAGTATCCGCAGGCAAAAAAAGTACTATACCCGGGTTAAAAAATGAACTTAAAAGACAATTTTATGAAGAAGATATCCCTGTTACAATTTCGACTCGTGATGAAATCGCAGATCCGGTACAAAAGACAATTTTTATGAACAGAATTTTTCTTTACATTTTGTCTGCAATTTTAATACTTTTGCTTTTTGTCTTATTTACTCTCACAGTCAGAACACATGCCCGGAGGATATATCAGGATACGGACAATGGAGATAATAAAAAGAATAGTTCTTCCTTCCAAAAAATTCTTATTGCCATGAACATAAAGACGATCATTATCTCCGGTGCCGGAATATGCGCCGGTATTCTTCTTATCCCTGCACTTAACGCAGCAGATATTTCAATCGGGAGTGATCTGTTAAGCATGCTTTTTGCAGGGGGGTCGATCCTTTTTATTACCATTTCTATTCCACCGATCTTGATGAGTATCCTCATTTTGATGATCTGCATCGGAATCATTAATATATACCCCCTTTTTCTTTTGCACAGGATGCATCATCAGCACCAAAATACGTAATATGAAATTATGAAGGATAAATTGATGAAAGGTACTATTTTAATTATACTGATTCTTCTCACCCTGAATGCTTCCGGAGAAGAGAATCAAAATACCGTAATCTTAAAAAACCTCGACCTCCGGCTGCACCCGTCACAGGATATCGTCTGCGAGATTCATATAACAACCTATGACGAAACATCAGCCCTGTCTGTTAAAAAATTCAACTTTTTTGCAGACAGTACGTCGGATCAGTTTCTCCTGATCTGCATATCGCCCATTAAAGAACAGGGATTTGCCCGGGGAAAAAGAAAAGACCAAATATGGTCTTATTCTCCCCTGGTAAAACGCTTTTTTTCAAGCACAGGGTATGACTTTCTGGAAGGCACGGCCTTACGAACAGAAGATTTTCTTCCTGACAGGTATGATACGTATTATACGGTAGATACAACGATAAAAACCGAAGTGAATAAAAATCCGGCCCTTAAATTACTGCTCAAAGCAAAATCAACATCTTCACCGTATGACAATATAACGGTCTGGCTGGATGAGAAATCATTACTCCCGGTACGGGAAGAAGCATACGATTCCGAATCACATCTCCTTAAAGTCATTATGTATTCCGGCTACCGGGAAAAAGATGGGTGGTACCAGGCGTCATCGATTCTTGTCACCGATATGACACACAGCAGCATAACATCCTATATCGATATAAAACAAACCACCCTCTCCGAAGTACCGGAGTATGTATTTACCCGGTCATTTGTCGAGTTTATCACACAATAGGGAGTATTCTCATTATCAAGAAAAAGCCGTGGAAAATTAGTATTCCACGGCTTTTTTATTACCTCTATGTTCTAGTTTATCTAGCGGCTTTTGGGTTCAAGTTCAAGAATAAGTTCAACCTCACCAAGACTTGTATTCGTCGCTTTTGAGATTTCTTTGGACAACCACCCCTGGCGGGCAAGTTTTATTATCATTTCCCGCTTATCCTGTTTGGGCGCACCCTTTATTTTCTTCCCGTTAGTTCCGTCTTCTTTCATAAGGGCTTTAAGCATGGAAAGCTGGTCCTGGGCATTCTTATTGATAGATTCAAGCCTTGTTTCCGTTCTTGCGAGCCAATCTCTTGCTTTATTCAGTTTTTGTGTTCTTTCTTCTATATCAGACATAAGGTCATTGAGCTTTTGCATCTGTTCTACGGCATTATCCGCCTTTGGTTTGTTCTCTACCAGATACTTAATTTCCTGATCTATCGTTAACATCTTTGGAGACAGACCTTCGACAGTAGTATCTATCCTCTTAATTTCTTTTTCGAGGTCTTCCAATATCCTGAAACTCTTATCGACGCCGACTGTCGTCGTATCCAGCACTTCTTGTTTCTTTTCAAGGCGTTCATACTGGGCCTGCACTTCTTTCCCAAGCTCCCCGAGCTCCCGGATTCTTATCTTTATTTCCTGTAATGTATCGTAGGAAGACGTCACCGTCTCCAGTTTATCATCTATCGTATCCGATATCTTTAACAGCTGCTTAAAATTCTTCTCCATACTGTCGATACGGCGTTTCTCTGCCGCATATCGTGTTGTCTTCGCATACATTTCCTCGGAAAGCTTATTCATTTTTATGAGTTCACCTTCCAGGGTCTTCATTTTTTTATTTATCGGATCCAGCAGCAGAATATCTTTTCTGATATCTTCAATTTCATTCTTAAGTGTTATTTTAAGGCTGTCTGCCCGCTCAAATAGTTTCGTTTGGGAGACAAAATTCTGTTGCTGCTTTTCTATATCTTTCAGATTCGTGAGAAGCGCTTTATATTCTCCGTCGACTCTTTCCGCATACTTATCATGAGACAATTTTACTTTTTCCTGGCTGCTTTTAAA
>JAFGRV010000579.1 GCA_016934975.1 Spirochaetales bacterium
ACTTGGGATCAATGATCGAGCGCGACTTATCTGAATGAAGATTAAATGTGAGATAGTGATCGACTCCCAGGCTGATAAGTGTCTTTAGATGCACCCATATGCCGACAGAGTTTCTCCGGGTTGTCCTGTCTGACCGGCCGGGGCTGCAATATGGTTCAAAAAGTGTAATATGCCCGGCTTGCGCCCTTCGTAGTGCATCAACAGCATTATACATCTCTATTTTATTTTCTTCTACAGTAAGACCGGAAGAGTTGCGGGCAGCAGATGCAAACAGAAAAACATCCTTGCCACGAACAGTATTTGTCGTTTCTACTTCCATCTCCCCATCAGCAAATCTGGAAACATTCAAATGGCCGCAAATATCATAATTTCCATGGAGATCTTTATATGCTTTTTTTGTTTTAAGAATTGCTATTATTTTTTCACCATATTCCTTCATGGAACGTGTATAAAAAATTTGTAAATGATTACGCATACTCTATTATAGAAAGTCTTGTTTAATTAGTCAAAGTATTATTCTTGCTAAAATCAATTTATAAAGCTATACTTTTGTTGAGATGGATAAAAAACCTTTACTCTTGCAAGTCTTGGCATTCACTCATGAGGAGCTTGAGGCGCTTTTACGGTGTGCAATGATAATCATGCATGCGGATAACAGAACGAGCATAGAAGAAGAAAGTATTATCAAACTTTTTCCTGCTCTCCTACAGGTAGCAAAGGAGAATACTCCGGATGAATTAAAGGCCGAGTGGCGAAAAAAACTTATTGCAGCATCTTTTGCGATTAAAACACAACATGATGAAAATCCTATAGAAGAGATCTGTAGTCATATATCTGATTATTCAAAACGCTCTGTGTGCCTTGTTATCCTTTTTCTTATCGCCGGTTCGGATAAACATATCGATCCGAAGGAAATTACATTTATTGTAGAAAAGGTCGCAAAATTATGGAACTATTCGGTAGAAGAACTTATATGTCTTTTACAAGATGAATCGGAAAGATTGTTTATTCCACAAAAAATTATCGAACACCTTAAGAATTTACCCTGAATATGTTATTATTTTTCATACTACTTCACGTATTCCTTTAACTAAAAATGCTCTTAATACTGACTTCTGCGTGATATAAATATTTTGATCGTTTCCCTGGCAGCATTAACAACCGCTTTACTCCGGGATAGCCTGATAAATGATTGGCAGAGATAGAGATAATCAAAGTTCCCAAAGCCCCGGATAATTTCAAGGAGGCAAATGATCTCATTATTTATTTGGATTCCAGGCATCCCATTTGTTTTTTCTAATAGTAAAGATAGATTTTTCCCCCGGGTCATTAAAATACTCATAGAAGTAAGATCATGAAGATATGGAATGAGAACCATAATCCGGCAGCGTAACATAGGATCAAAAAAGCTGTGAAGAGAGGAAACAAGATATTTGATCCCCTTTTGATTTATCGTAACCCTTGCAGCCAACTCGTCTTCACTATAGTCAGGATTAAATATTCCATCAAGAAGTACCCGGAGAAGATACTCATACCTGGCTTTATCACGAATCGTCATATGTTCCATTATTCCGACGATAAAATCATCAATATATGGATCTGAACGCCGTCCCAGCTGGCTGACAATGCATATCTGTTCGGTAAGATCTCCCTGATATAAAATTTTCAAAAGAAATTCATTCATGGAACTATTTAAAATTATTTCTATTTCATTGCAATCCATGGACCATAAAATGGATTTAAGGAGATATATAAAATAAAAGGCTAAAATAAGTTTTTTCATTCCACTCTTATTATTCTCGGCAAAACTCTTGACCCTGAACATATCAGAAGATACTATTGATAGACATGAGGAGGGGAAATAAAGTATACTATACAAGATATTCTTTAATACGTACCCATTTCTAAAGTTATAATGACAATTTTGTAAATTGTCATTATTTCCAGTTGTAGTAAGTTTGTCTTTTCCTTTTGTTATTCCTTTCATAGAAAGGCGTATTTAAGGACACCGATATAGTGACAGGAAGTGACAAACTCTAAACAATTGAGTAAAAACGTATAAAAAATATAAAAAAAATTCTAATTATGCAATGCAGGAGGAACATTCTTTCCTATATATATAATAGAAAGGAGAACTATCTATGGCAAAAAGTAATTTTTCAAAAAGTAATGTAAAAAAAGTTGAAAATATCGAAGAAAGGCTTAAAGCCCTTGAAGCGGCAAAGCTTCAAATAGAAAAACAATTCGGAAAAGGTGCGATCATGAAGCTCGGCTCAAATCCCCAAACCGTTGAGTCCGGAATCATACCTTCCGGATCTCTTCTATTGGATGCTGCACTGGGAATAGGAGGTTATCCCCGGGGCAGAATTATAGAGGTTTATGGCCCGGAATCTTCGGGAAAAACAACCCTGGCACTTCATGCAATCGCCGAAGCACAAAAAATGAGTGGTGTGGCGGCATTTATTGATGCAGAGCACGCCCTTGATCCTAGTTATGCAAAAAACCTCGGTGTAAATATCGATGAGCTTTATGTTTCTCAACCGGATACTGGTGAGCAAGCCCTTGAGATAACCGAACACCTGGTGAGATCCGGTGCTATTGATATTATTGTTCTCGATTCTGTTGCAGCGTTAACACCCCGGGCAGAGATTGAAGGCGTGATGGGTGATTCACATATGGGGTTGCAAGCCAGACTCATGAGCCAGGCATTACGCAAACTAACCGGGATTATCTCAAAATCAAATTGCTGTCTTATTTTTATTAACCAGATACGTATGAAAATCGGTGTCATGTTCGGGAATCCGGAAACGACAACCGGTGGAAAGGCTTTAAAATTCTATTCAACAATCAGGCTAGAAGTAAGAAGAATCGAATCAATCTCACAAGGAACTGATAATATTATCGGGAATAAAGTCAGGGTAAAAGTGGTAAAAAATAAGATCGCCCCGCCATTTAAAAAGGTTGAACTTGAGCTTATTTTCGGAAAAGGGATCTCAGCCAGTGCCAGTCTTTTAGATTTGGCAGTTGAGAATAACTATATCGTGAAAACCGGTTCCTGGTATGCTTATGGCTCTGAAAAGATAGGGCAGGGGAGAGAAAACGCAAAACTTTTCCTGGAAAAGAATGTTGATATTGCATCAGAAATCGAAACGAAGTTAAAGAAAATCCTCTTTCCTCAGAGCACTTCGGAAGAAGCAGAAGAGAAACCAGGAAAGAAAATTAAAATGCCGGTTATTGAAAATAAAAATGAAGATGAAGGTGAAGGTGAAGAACTTTTCTAATGTGTAAGAAGGTTGATGCGATACTCAATTGTTTGCAGATTCCGGATTTTTATAAAAAGAAACAATATCCCGATAATTGAATACGGAAAGGAATTGAGTTAATACGATGAAAGCCTTATTAGAGGCACAGGTATATTTATCCCTCGGGACCAATATCGGGAATCGAAAAATGAATTTAATGGAGGCTGTCACTTCCATTAAAAAAAATTTTTCCAATTTCAGCATTTCCCGGATATATGAAACAATTCCATTGTATATAAAAGATCAACCTCAATTTTTAAATTGTGTGGTCCGGGGAGAAACAACAAAAACTCCCATTGAACTCCTCGATTTTGTTCAAAATATTGAACAAAAAATGGGAAGAGACAGGAAGAATGTAGTAAATAAAGGCCCCAGAATAATTGATATTGATATTCTTCTCTATCACGATGAGATTATTTCTACTGACCGTCTTCATATCCCTCATCCTGGAATTTATGAACGACAATTTGTGCTTGTGCCGCTTCTCGAGCTGGAACCGGAGATAAAAGATCCTAAAACGGGCTATCCATTTTCGATTTTTTTAGATAAACTAGAAAATCAAGGTATTTCTGTTTATGCAGGTAAGGATTTATGATAGTATATCATCTTGAAATATTTATTTATAGGTTGGGGACGACCCCAATCGACAAGGATGACAATATAATTTAGGCTGTCCAATAACCTCTATTGTAAGAGATTTGGAGAATAGCGACCCTATATATAGCGTCGCTAAAATTAAATACCTATTTTATATGGGGTAATGATGTTATTGGCCAGCCTTGTTTGGGGTTGCGGGACAACCTCAATTATTTGTCTGTATATATAATGGCAGGATGGCACAACAGCACCATTGAATATGTGCACGTGAAAGGTAAATTAATCGATTATGGATGAGTCCGATAAGATAAAATTCAAACTTGGAAAATTTGAAGGACCTTTGGATCTTCTGCTTTTTCTTATAAAAAAAGCAGAAGTTAATATCTATGATATCCCGATATCACATATCACAAAGCAGTACCTTGACTATCTCAGTTATGCGACAAAAATTGATCTTGAAAATATTACGGAATTTTATATTATGGCGACAACCCTGCTCTATATTAAGTCCCGGATGCTCCTTCCGGTTGAAACAAATCTGGATGAAGAAATCGAAGATCCAAGACAAGAACTTGTTGAGCGGCTTATAGAATACCAAAAATTTAAAAAATTGACAGGTAAAATTTCAGATAAAGAAACCGAGTGGCTTATTGAAAGGAAAAGACCCCAGATGATACTCCCTTTTGCAGAAAAGGATTTCTGGGAACAAGCACAAATTTGGGATTTATTAAAGATCTTTTCCGATATGGTCTCTACACTAACAACAGAGCGAATCGTCGATCTCTACGAAGAAGTGACGGTCAATGAGAAAATAACACTTATTAGAGAACTGATTGATACACATGGGGAATTACAATTTACCGACCTCATAAAAAAAGGGAAATCGGTGAGTGAAATTATCTGTGCATTTCTTGCAGTACTTGAACTTGCGAAATTGCGTCAGATCGTGGTCTATCAAAACAAGCTTTTTGGAGACATCAGGATCAAACAAAATGTTTCAGTCTATACAGAAAATAATGATAAAGAGGAAGAGATAGAGCAGGATAAAGAGGAAGAGATAGAGCAGGATAAAGAGGAAGAGATAGAGCAGGATAAAGAGGAAGAG
>JAFGRV010000078.1 GCA_016934975.1 Spirochaetales bacterium
TATCAATGTGATTGTTTTTTGTAATTTTAATGTGGAATATAATTGACTTTGATTGCTGGTTGGATTTTATATTCGTAAAATCCAAAATGGCGAGTATTCACTATTATAAATGGTTATCAACCTATTTCTGCCTGGTAAAAATCGAATTATTTTCCACAATTGTCGTATAAACTTACGCATTGTTAGTTGTGCTGCTTTGTCATCGGATCGCCAACGGGCAAATAATTTATCTAATACCCGGAAAATATCATCTTTATAAACATCCACTAAAGTCAAAAATAAATCAACCAACCAACGAACCAACTGAGCAATACTATAAAAATTCAAATCCTGATGCAACAACTTCAACTCTCTATAAAGCTCACTTGGAACATACACATGTGTATGTTCCCTTATTACTTCCGGATCATCACACACTGCCTTGTATTTGCTCAGACGTTGCTCCCCCCATTTATGTTCCTTTCCTATAACCGGAGTGAGTACCTCCAAAATCTTTCCAATCATTCGGGATACACTCTTGAATCCCCTAAAAAAATACAGGTTTTTAATCTTTTCTTTCATCCCCCTATCCATAACAAAATGGAAATCATGAACATTCGATATTATCATAGAGTCCTCCATCGAAGTTTTTATTTAAGGATTACTTCTCATCTTTTATTTTGTAAAACAATGAATCCTCATTAATAATAACTACCAAAAGTTTCGTGCTGCATTCATCATCTTGATTAATTTTTTCGAAAATCAAGGGATATTTTATTTTGTACTTACATAAGATAAAAACTTTGCAATAAAGAAACTTGCGGTAAATAAATGAGTATGATATGATTTCCCTGTAGAAAACTGTTTCCTCATAATCAGTTAAATAAAAAATAGTACATGGAGTAAAGTGATGAAAGAAAAAATTATATGTATGTGTTGTCTCATCTGTCTTTTTAGTTTTTTTTCCTGTGTTGAGCCGATAATTACATGTAAGCTTACCATTGAGAGTGATTCCCCTGGTACAACAACTCCTTCCGGTACAGTAGAAGTAGAGATAGACCGGGAGATTTCTATTACTGCAACACCCGGACAGGGATATGTTTTTCAGGAATGGTCCGTGACCCAGGGTTCGGGAGTCACTATTGCAGACCCGGTTTCCGGGACAACAACGGTCATTTTAAAAAGCGGGGATGCTGCAATTTATGCCCATTTTTCCGAACTATCGGGGCTAAAGCATGAATATGGTATTATAAATAATCCGGCTCAGGCTTATACAGATGAATGGATGGAGAAATCTTTTTCGAAGGAGTATAAAACTCCCCCTGTCGTTGTCATGGGCCTCATAAGCCGTAATGATTCTTCTCCGGCAGTGATGCGGGTAAAAGATGTTACTCTTACCGGTTTTTCATATAAAATTGATGAATGGGATGATCACTATTCACTCGCGGCCCATGGGGCAGAGAATATCTCCTATATGGTTTTTGAAGAAGGGGTGCATTCTCTTTTTAATGATACTCTTACGGTTCTTGCGGGAAAGATTACTGGTACCAGGGATTGGGAGACAATTGTTTTTCCAACTCCGTTTCAGGAAGGAACTCCTCCTGTTGTTGTGAGTCAGTGTATATCTTTTAATCATGTTGATAATTATTCCGTGGCTACCCGGCAGCAGAATATATCGAATGAAGGTGCGGACCTTAAGCTGCAGCTGAGATATGATCATGTAAATGATGAAAAGATTACTTTGGAAGAAGAAGTGGGATGGATTGCTTTTGAAATGGAATATTCATCAATTCCGGGAATGCGATTTGAGGTATCACGGACTCCTGTAGAAGTTGACCTTAGCGTGTATACATTAAATTATCACAATCTATATATAAATCCGCCTTTTTTTATGGGGATGATGCAGACATATAATGGTAATGAGGTTGCAACGTTGCGGAGCAGCAATGTAACAATAACAAATGCATTTATTTTTATTGAAGAAACACCGGCCACTCAAGATACTGCTCATAGCGATGAATCTATCGGGTATATCTGTATTGAATTGGATTAACTTCATTTATTTTCTATACTTTATCTAAATAAAGATGTATACATATAAGATCCGGTCAAAGAGTAAGTGCTTTGGCCGGATCTTACTATTTCAGAAAATCAGGCGATAATTTAAGAAGGATTGATAACATCATTGTCAAAACACTTTTTATTATATAAATTTATTTTTACAATAAGTCTATTCGTGCATGCATAAAGAGGCAGGAAATAGTGAAAGAGCAGGAAACAAAAAATATATTCAAAAAAGACACGCTGTTACGGGAATTAGAGAAAAAAGAAAAAAAGGCAAAAAAACTACTGGAAAAGACCGAAGGATTTGAACAGGTTCTCGTTCACATTAACCTGAAAATAACAAAATCAATAAAACGGCTTCATGAGGCGGTGGATGATCTGAAACTCCTTTTTGAGCTGGTGAAAGATGTTATCACACTACGATATACCGACCTTCCCCTGGGTTCTCTCCTTGCCGTTATCGGGGCGCTCTTATATTTTCTCGCACCCCTGGATATCGCACCCGATTTTTTACCGGCTATCGGGTTTACCGATGATATTGCTGTCATTGTTTTGGTTATTAAACAAGTTCAGGCGGATCTGGTAAAATATAAAAAATGGGTGAAAGAGAAGAAGAAATAGGCTTTTAAGAACTCATGAAAATTTTTACAGAAGGAGGCGGCATATTTTGATGTATCGGGATAACTACTTTGTTTCTCCTCAAGAGGCTATCATAAAAATTACGGCCTTTCTGAGAGATGAAAACTGGCATGACCTTGCTTCTTATTACGATCTTTCCGGATCCGGGATACCTCCGGAATCACTTCTCTCGGGTAGTTTTTTTATCCGGAAAGAACCCCCTCCTGCTGCTCATCCGGGTGGTTTTTGGAGATATAAACATCCCTTTCCCCCGGGATTTTCCTATTCGTATCATACGGAAGATGAAAAAGCCATCATCACCGTGTATATGGAAATCAGGATCGATGAGTCTGAAGGATGTATCCAGCATGGAACCCACTCGTTCCGGATGAGAAAATCTGAGAAAGGATATAAAATCCTGCCGGAATAATCTGTAACACTGAGCGTTGGCCCGCACCTATGTTTTGACTCATAGATAATTCCCGGGTGTCAAGAAAAATATAGGTTTTTTGTATTGGGTTGGGGGCCCCAGGCCAGCGCTGTGACATCAAGGGCTTTTATGTTTATTCAGATATGTTTGTGTAAAAGGACAGGCGACTATGCACATCCCGCAGATAGTCTCATTTATCCCGGTATTTTTTATACATAAGTGTCTTGCTTTATCCGCACAGGCTGATGCGTCAAAGAAGGAATCCCTGTGCACATCCGGTGCCCAGGCGTTCCCCTTCGGGGCATGAGCAGGGCAGGCGGTGACACAATTCATACAGGTGCCGCACCGTGACGCAGTCACCGGCTCATCCGTATCCAGGGGCATGTCCGTAAAGACACTATTGAGCCGGAGAGCGGAACCATATTCTTTTGTAACAAGCAAAGCACATTTTCCGATCCAGCCGAGTCCTCCCAGGGTTGTGTTTATTTTATCTTTTTCTTTAGCTTTTTTAAATCCGGCTTTTCTTCTGTTTCAACTTTTTGTTCGTTTTTAGCTATTTTCGAAAAGATAAAAAGTGCTGCAACCCCGCCAATAACCATAAGAAAGCAAAGAAGCTGACCAATAGTAAAATTGAATACACTTTCTAATCGATATATAGACGGATTTTCAGAACCGAAGGAAAGCAGGAACCCGACATCCGGCTGGCGGAAGTATTCCAGAATGAAACGTATGGCACCATAACTAATTATATAGATCGCGATTAAAAAACCCTTAAAGGGCTTCCACTTTCGACAAATGAACCAGAGAATGAGCCAGATGAAAATTCCCTCAAAGAAAGCCTCGTAAAGCTGTGAAGGGTGTCTGGGCAGGTTTACCATATTATTTGCCGGTATATTCATACCGATTTTGTCTGCTATTTCTTTTACCCACGGTTCCTTTGCAGACATAGACCGTGCATGAGGAAATTGCATGCCCCAGGGAAGTGTTGTTATTCTCCCGTATAATTCTCCATTAATAAAATTTCCGATCCGCCCGAAAGTATATGCCAGGGGAATACCTGCGACTACTAAATCACCTATCTCAAGAAAGTTAATCTTTTTTATTTTCGTATAAATAATAACCCCAATGAGACATCCGATGACACCGCCATGATAGGACATGCCCTGAAATCCGGTAAATGTACATTTTCCACCCTCACAACTTATTGGAAGGAATGCAAGGAGTGGATTTTTCAGAAACACACCCCGGGTATCATAAATAATAACTGAAAAGAGTCTTGCTCCTATTATCAATCCAACAATGCCCCAGACAAAAAGGTTGAGTATATCATCTTCCGTATAATCGAGTTTAAGTTTTTTTTCCTGATATTTGAAAAGGAGATACGTAATGGTAAAGCCAATAATATACATGAGGGCATACCATCGAATCGGTAAACCGGGAATAATTTCCGGCTTAAGCCAGCTGGGAAAAGTGATATAATTTAACATCATTGTTTCCTTTCATTTTATATATGGATAAAGACTAAACCTGATATTGATAAAAGACATCAACCTATAGTAACCTATTGTGCATAAATCACTGATTTGTGCAATGAGAAATGGAATAAGTCGTATCTGAAATAAATATTATCATAAAAAAAATGGAAGAACAATTATTTTTACCTGGTTTTTATCAATGGATTTAAAAAAGTTATCACGATAAATAAAAAAAATTGTTATATACCGGCCGGGAAACTCGCCCGGAGATTTTGTCTTTGGCTGCTAAAAAAAATATTTTATGAAACCCTTTTTGTGATAAAGAGTATATAATCTTAGAGGAACTCCGTCGAAAGGTAAAATTTATTGAATAAGTCTGTTCTCTCATTAAAAAAGAGGGAAAATAATGATGATGAATCCCGGATACTTGCGGCAATTCAGGAAACTTTGAATGGAAATACCCAAAGCTTTGCAATTATCGTAGAAAAATACACCCCGATCCTTTATTCATTATCATATAAAATGATCGGTTATAGCAGTGAAGCGGAAGATGTGGTTCAGGAAATTTTTTTAAAAGTATTCGCTTCCCTCGATAAATTTAAGATTTCAAGCAGGTTTCTTCCCTGGATATATACGATTGCAATAAATTATCTCCGGTCGTATCTTAAGAAAAGGAATAAACAGAGAAAAATACGGCTTTTATATATGGACAAAGATGAAGCCATCGATTTTCCTGATCATAAGCAAGTTGATCCGGAACAGCTTTTTTTACGAAAAGAAGCGGAACAGGCTGCAATAAAGGCCCTGGGACGATTAAGACCGGAATATAGAGATGTATTTCTTTTACGGAGTCTTGAGGGACTATCGGTAAAAGAGGTTTCATCAATTTTGAATATTCCCGAAGGAACGGTTAAAATACATCTTCACAGGGCAAAGAAAGATCTTATAAAGATGCTTTCGGATTCGGATTTTTGAAACCATATGGAATAAACGGACTATATATTAATAGATATTCTGTATGCAGAAAAACAGGAGTTTTACGATGAAGTGTAAAGAATGGAAGGCCCATTTTAATGCATGGCTCTCTCAACATTGGCTTATTGAGGATAAGGTTGATGATATACCTGACGTCTTAAAAGCTCATGTTTCCGATTGTCCGGAATGTAAAAAAAGACTCTTAAGCGCGCAAATTCTGGGTAAGTCCGTGGATTTTCAGGATAAAGCACCTGAAAATCTTGCGGAAAAGATAAACACCTATGTCCTTACCCGGGGCAGTCAGAAAAAAAAGTCTATTCCGCGGTGGATTATGGTACCGTTAGCCGCCGCGGCACTTGTCATAATTACATTTATATTTACAATTACCTTTTTTACACAGCCTAAAAATACAATAACAATCCATCTTATGATTGATGTCCCGGATGCAACGTGTGTTTCTGTTGTGGGAGACTGGAATAATTGGGATCCTGACGTCGATGTTCTTACAGATCCTGATGGAGACGGAAGATGGGAAATAAAGCTTCACCTCAATAAAAATAATGAATATCGATACCAGTTTTTAGTTAATAAAGAAGAGTGGCTTCCGGATCCTCAGTCACCCTTGCAGATAGAAGATGGTTTCGGAGGAGTAAACTCTATACTTGAGATTTAACTCTGTAACTGAATGCTTATACAGAGACTGTTTTTAGGATTATTATCCTAAGGAGGATAAAATGAAGGCAATGAGAATAATACTTATTTGTATGATAAGTATTACATATATATTAGCATCGATTACTCTCACCGCCGCGGAAGAGGGATATCTTTATCAGCTCCAACTCAGCTTAAAATCATATGGCTGGCCGGATGAAGAGATAAGTTCTGTTATGAATGCCGCGAAAAATTTGAACTGGGAGGGTATCGAGAATGATAGTTGTGATGTTGTAGCTTATTCTCTCCAGTATTGTAAACGAAGCGGGCAGGAAACCAGCCCGGGAGAAAAAGCGCAGATTGCTTATCATCTCGCGATCACCACTTCAGAGATGAAAGCTTTAGGGTTTGATGAGAAATTAGTTGTCCGGGTCGCAATAGATTCGACTCGTGAAATCGTGCAATCATTACAGAAATACGGAAAAAATGATGATGCGAAGGGTATCGGGGACATGATCCGTGAACGTATCCGGGATCAGGTATGTAAAGAAGGGTGTACTGCACAACAAGATAAACTCATGGAACGAGTTCAGCGCAGGATTAAAACCGGAAAAAAGGAAAGTGGAAATCCCCATAACGGAACAGGCAATGGACCTCCGCACTAAAGAGTCCGGAGTGTTGCAGTTTTGTATCAGACCCTATAATATTATAGGTAACGGTCTGTGAGGCTGCAATAAGATTGATATAAAAGGTGTTTTTAAAGGGACTGATTGAGCATAGCTTTCATCGAAAGCTATGCTCAAAAAGGTTCATTTTATGGTTATGGGAGTCGGAAGACTTCCCGGAGTGAAGCGTATTGCCGAAATGTAAAAAAAATGATCTATCTCGCAAGGTCTCATTAAAAGGCTCTATACAGGGAGAATCTGTATCTTTCCTTTTCGTCTTATCTTTCATTCTTCTTTTTATTGTGACTTTTCCAATCAACGCAGAGATTTCTCTTGATTCGATTCTCAGGCAAAGTACATACTCAACCGGACAAAAAGATTCAATTATCGCTTTGTTTAAAGAAGCAGCAGAAAAGGGCATACCTTCTCCCCTTCTTTTACCACGGTTGGAAGAGGGTGTCGCGAAAAAAGTTCCCTATGAAAAGCTTATGATAGTGCTTTCCCGTGAAATTTCATTCCTGGAGCAGGCACGGGATCTTCTTGAATCTCTTGATAAAACATTAATTCTTGCAGATGAACCATTGCTCTGGCTCAGAACCGGGCTTTTATTTTCAAAAGGCGTTCCCCGTGAAATTATTGTTGCGATTGCATCGAAAAGTATTCAACGGTGGGATGATTTCCGGGAGGCCACATCATTATATCTATCTCTTGAAAAGTGGGGGCTGTCGGAACAAGAGGCTTTACTGGTCGTGGAGTCTGTCCTGGCATCCGGACTTCCGGGACAGGATTTTATGGGAATTATTTCGATTTTTACACAAGGACGAAGTTTATATATATCTCCCAAAGAAATTATAGAAAGAATAGAAGAAGTTATCGGGACTATCAATACAATTGAAGATCTTGAAGATCGAATTCTGTATTGATCGTCCGGTAATGTAAGAAGGCATGGTATGAAAAAGAAATTTGTAATGATGATCCTGACTCTGTTTATTTCTTTTCCTCTCTTTTCCATTTCTCCCACTCTTTTACTTGGTCTGGGAATTAAGACATTATATTACCCGGATGAAGAGGGAATTACCAGTAATGATTATGTGGGGAATGTGAAAGGTCTCTTTAGCCACAGGGATAAATTTACCGAAATCGGCTATTATGCCTTCTTCACCAACATCTCGGGGGATTTTACGTATCTAGATCCGTATATTTATTCTGACGAGGAAACTTTTTCATTGGAATTGGGGTTTCAATTTGAGAATAGTTCCCTCATTTGTATGAGTGATTTTCATTCCTCAATAACCGGAACGGAAACAGATATACCTTATTATACCCCTGAATGGGAGCTCAGATATTATTTTATTACGGAAAGAAAAAAGGTACAGCCATATATTTCATATCAGGGCTATTATATGAGCAAGCCCGGAAGTGACGAGGATGCCTTTTATGAAGGCGCTGAAATCGGTATAAAACAGAGACCCGCCATAACCCAGGGCTATCAACTGAGTATCAATATCGGATTTGAACAATGGCCGCAATACCCTGTTTATACCCTGGACGGCAGTCTGTCAGATGAAGTCAGAAATGATTTTTTAACAGGTATAAATGGAAAAATCGAGGGAATTTTTAATTTCTTTCTTGATTGGGAGATTATGCTCTCCGCACTCTATTGCCGGTCAAACGCAAATACCTATGATGCTGTAAGTGGTTATTTTCAGGAAAAAAGCGAAGACCGGGCCGCCATTACATCGGAAATAAATCTCAAATGGAATCCATCACGTTATATCCAGATTGTGTTGAATCCCTTTTGTACACCGGAGTTCTATTTTTATAAAAGAGCTGTGACAGAGTCTGGTTTACTGACAGATGAAAAAATGTGGTCTGTTTCGTCCGGGGGAACAGTTCATATTGACTGGACACCGGATAATAAGTTTTACGCCTTTCTTGAAACAGAAGGCTTTGTCTATTTCTCGAATGTGAACGATGATTTTAACTGGAACCTGCTCTTTCATCTGGGCCTTGAGTACAGTGTCCGGTTTTAGGTTAACCCCTTCTCGATAATCTTCCTCGTTGCTTTGGTTAATTCATCCACGGATTTATAATTTTCCGGTTGAACCCGGGGATGTACTATTACCGCAGGCGGTTGCTTTATAGAGAGCCGTGGAAATTTTTTATCCGGTGGAAAAATATCATATGCTCCTTTCACAGTAATCGGGATAATATTCTTTTTCAGGTTGTAGCTTAAAAACATTGAACCGGATTTAAACTCTCCAAGGGCACCGCTTTTTGTTCTGGTTCCTTCGGGAAAAACAAATAATGATTTACCTTTTCTTAAAACATCGGCTCCTGCCTTAAGAGCAGGGTAAACATCCGCCCCTCTGTCTACAAAAATAGTCCGGATCCCGGGAAATATCAGCTCCAAAAAGGATAATTCCTTTTTACCTATGATATAAACATCTTTTCTTTGCTTGTAGGGAATAAATCCCAGAATCCAGAGAATATCCAGATATGACTGATGATTCGCGACTAAAATCGTATTTTTAATAAGCAAGTTTTCTTTATTCTTTAATTTTAATCTCCATA
>JAFGRV010000580.1 GCA_016934975.1 Spirochaetales bacterium
ATAAAAACATACTCTATAATTTTGCGGACGGACTGAACCGGCCGCAGGAGCTTCCAGGGTTTCAGCCGGACGACAACATAAAATCATACTCTATAATCTTCCGGCCGGAATGAGCCGACCGCATCAGTTTTCCGGGTTTCAGCCGGACGAAAAAATATATTCTCGTAATAAACATTTCCGGACTGACTGAACCGGCCGCTTGTGCTGTTCGGAATTTTCATTATCCCGAACAGCACAATTATCCCGGAATAAAAAAACGTTGCTTCCTTATGCGTCTGCGTCCAATTTCGCCAGCTCACCGGGGAAATACTTTTCAACAATGGCATCGATCTCATCTTTCAATTCAATGAGATTTCCTTTAATTTCCGTAAGGTGGGATGTATCAGGCGTTACATTATATTTTTTCGCAATTTCATTTTTTGCCGCAATAATATTATCGATAATGGTTGATAATGACGTTACTTCATTTTTAATTTCCGCCCGAAGCTTAAGCATATCTGCTTTTTTTGCTTTTCTCTGTCCGGGAGGTACAAGCCCGAGAGAATCGCCGAGTTCCTGTGCTTCCACAATCATTGCCATGACAGCATCATATTCTTTCGTTCTTATGTCATTTTCCCTGAATATATCTTTTACCACATCATTATAATTCTTTGTCGCCTTGGAGATAGCATTTTGAATTTCATTCATCTCCAGTTTCTTATTTTCCAATTGTGTTTGTAATTTAGCTTTTAATTCCTTATTTCTTTCCATATGCGCCATCAGCTCTTCCATATCAGCCATAATGTCTTTTATCTGAACGATTGTATCTATAGCTGTTTTTGAATTCTCCCTGATTTTTGCCTGGAGTGCTTTCATTTCTTCGGACATTGTATCTGTCAGAATCAAACTTTTAAGGAAAATACCTTCTACATTCTTCATGGCTTCTGTCACATCAGCCAGTAATCCGATGGAAACATTATTTTTTACTTTGTCTACTGCTGCGAAAACTACCGGTTCCACATCATCCAGCATTTCAATATATGATTGTGCAACATCTTTGAATTTGAAATTATCAAAGAACGTATATGCTTCTTTAATAATGGGAAAAACCTCAAGATTTTTAGGAGAAATAAGATAATCATAATTCTCTTTTAAAATCGGGATATAATTCACTCTATCCCCCTGGGGCAATTTCGGGAAAAAGATTTCCAGAACCCTGTTCTCTACTTTGCAGACATCCACCTTTTCGGGAGTGGAAAAACCGTCTATATAATCCGTGAATTCTTTTAAAATAATCATCAGTTTCTTCGTATCTTTAGCAACAATTTCCAGCTTCATATATCCTTCCAGATCATATATGGCATCTTCAACTAAAAAGAGTTTGCCATTGAAATATTCAAAAAGGAATTCTTTAAATACAGAGACAACTGCTTCAAAATCTTTCTTTTTACTATATATTTCACCGATATTGAAAAGGTCTTCCGCCCGTTCTTTTACAGACTCTCCTCCATGTTGTAGTATTCTCCTGTAAAGCGCAATCGCCTTGTCATAAGGTTTGAGTGAAATATCAGCCTGGTTTGTTTTCACCAATTGATCGCCAATATATATATAATGTTCGATAAGCACACGAATTCTTTCATCATCCGGATTCTTTGCAGCCTCCCCGTCCAGATGGTCTAAATATTCGTTAACAATAGAAGTCTTTCCCAAATAGGTTGATTCGGTTCTCAGATATGCCATATAATTATCATCTACGGCAGTGGGTGAATCTTTTAAATAAATATTGAGATCTTTAAGGGATTTGAGGTAAAGTGTAAAGACTTTTTTTGCATCACCCATCGGCACCGACCATTCCTCATAAGCACCTTTATTTATTGTTTCTATAAATACATTTTGTATTGACTGGACAAGCTTCAGTCCGAAATCCTGAACATATTCCTTATCCGTATGTTTATTAGGCTCAAAATAGGCTAATTCATCTTCTATAATTTTTCGATCTACTTTTGTCTTCTTCTCCACATAATCCATCACATCTGTTGTAAGTCCGGTGATTTCATCTGCATTTTCATACATGACCTTACCGATCGCATATTTATTTTCTCCTATGACGAACCATTTCATGGCTGCCGGTTGAGTAGACATAGCCCAGGTAACAAAATAAAATGTAAGAACACCAAAGACAACAAGGAGGATACGAACAGCTATTATACCTTTTTCCAACTTTAGCTTTAATAAAATGACATGCAGCAGTGCAACAGGAAGAAAAAACACACCATAAATCCACCATAAGACAAAATTTTTCTTCATTTGTCGTGCAAGAAATGCCGGGATAATTCCCCCAATCAGACTTATGAGAAAATAAATCAGTACTACCATTCTATTTCTCCTACAATGTATAATATTTGTATGTTATGTTTGATATAATTATGGGAAACTTTAAATTTAATAGTTAAAAATGAATTAATAAAAAAACCCATACTTACGGGTAGTCTACTAAACTGACTTTAAAAGATCAAGCACTTTTGTATTGAAAAAGAAGCAATTCAATATGTTCCACTTATAGCAAAATCATGAGTATCCGTTACTGAAGGTTATGTTGGGCCACAATCCCATATTGCTTCAAAATAGTCTGAGTTTCCGGGATAAGGCTGTTTCTTCGCAATACGATATTCTCATTTCCTGCAAATTCACATACAATAAATTCATCCCCGGAGTTTTCAATCAATTCCCTTGCATGATAAATATCTCTTACCCTTGTTTTATTTATCCGTAATAAAATGAGGTTTGTCAGATTATGATATCCCTGATTCAATGTTGCGGGTAAAACCCGGTTCAGGATCACGATCCTTTTCTGCTCCTCTGTGGGATAAATCCAGTAATTTTTTGTGTAAAAAGCCAGGCGTTTATCCGCTTTACTTTCCCAATCAGCTCCCCAGACATTCATGTAGCCCCTGGTCAACTCCTGGAACAAAAGCCCCCCGATAATATAATACGATGGAGCCGTGTCCCTGTAATATGAAGGGATTAAAATCGTATCATCTGTTTCCGGCAGGAGGGGAAATGAAATTCTCTTTTTCTCTCTATCCCGGATAATGTCCAGCTCAAGAGTATCACCGACAAAATGATTAAAGAGCACAATCCACATAAAATTAAGTTTTCCATAGATCGGTACATCGCATAATCCATTATCATCAATATCTATGCCATCGATGGCCAAAATAACATCGTTTTTCCTGATAATACCGAATCCGCTTCCTTTGGGCGGTATTCCACTTACGAGCATCCCCGTCTCTGCGGGTTTCATTCCAAGGTATTTTTTAAGATTCTCGTCCCCGCTTATATAATGAGTATCGAGCCAGAAAACCGGTTGGCCCCGGTATGATCCGTTTTCACTCTCGGAAAGCATCCATTTTATCGTTTCACTTGAGTTTGCCTTAATCGTCTTCTCGTTGCTATCGAACCATGCGGTAATTCCCACAAGATAATCCCCCTGAAAAACCGGTTCCCCTTTCCCGCCGGAATCAAGACCGGTAATAAGCTGATGGATAAGGGCGCCTCCCAGTCCTTCATATGACTGGATTGATGTGGCAAAACTCTCCGTGGGATAGCTTTTAAATCGTCCCCGGGTATCCCATTTTACAACAACACCTTTTGCCGGTTCGGTTCTGTTTTCAGGGAGCTTCACCGCCTCAAGATCTGCGTAGAATTCCTGATAGGGGACCGCGATAAAAGCAATCCCGGTCTCATAATCTTTTAAAATGACCGTTGCAGGATACCTGGTTTGTTCACCGTGTTTGGAAACTTCAATATAAATATGATTTTCCAGGGGAAGAGAAAGAGTGGCGATAAGACCCCTCGTGGTGTCCAGAACACATCCGTGAATCCATTCCGTTTTATGCCTTTTTCTCTCCCAGGGAGAATAATAGTCAAACTCCTGTGTTGTTACCCGGATACTGACAACACTATTCTCATAGTTCAGCCCGAAGACCCCGGGGGCAAAGGAGTGAAATAATAAAGTGATTATTAATATATTTCGTATGTATTTCATTCTTTTCCATATCCTGTATGTTCGTCGAGTCTTACATTCGAAGGGATGCCGTAATTCCTCAGGATCCGTTCATTCGCCTCTTCCATTAAAGCCGCTTCAAGAATAACCGGCTGCCCGGTTCCGTCGAGTTCAATGACATGATACTCTCCCACGGGATAGTTGAATGCTTCGATGACATCTTCAAACCGTTTTATTGTTCTGTTATTAATTTTATCCACTACCTTAAAATTGATCGTGGAAACATAGGTATTGACATTATCCGGAAGAATCTGGTTGATAATAACAAACTCTTTACGTTCCGGATAAAGGCTGTCGATATCATAATACATAAAATAATAAAGGAACAGGAAATCCGCATTATACCACCACTCTCTCCAGCTCTTTAAAAACTCCCGGGAGAGAACCTGAAAAATAATTCCCCCGAATATATAATACCGGGGCAGGGTTTCATATTCATTATACCAGCTGATGCGTCCTTTTTCGTAACGCAGGGGGATATCGAGGGTTTTGATTTCTCCGTCTCTCCAGACCTCACAGGGTATATTCTCGCCGATCTGTTTTAAAGAGATGAGATATGAAAAGGAGATCCTGCCATTCTCAAAGTCGATTGTTCCGTCATTGGCAATATCAATCCCATCTATTGTAAGTATCACATCACCGTCCTTCAGATGATTTTCCGATGCACCGCCTTTCACAACCCTGCTGATATAAATACCATCGAGTTCTTCCGGAAGATGCAGGTATGCCCGGTAATCGGGATTTTCAAGAGTATTGACATAAACACCGAGGGTTGGAAAGCCATCAAAGCGTCCGTCTTTCACATCCTCAAGAAAATGTTTTATAATCGGCACAGGTATCAAATAACCGACATTCTCTCCCGTACTTAATATCTGAAAGGCAATTCCGATTATTTTATTATCCAGAATAACCGGTCCGCCGCTGTTGCCGGGATTTATCGCCGCATCTGTCTGAACACGAAGAAGTGATGTGTACATGCTATGGACATACGAACCGATTTCCACCCGGGAAATCACCCCTTCGGTGATTGAAATTCTGCTGCCGCTGTTTGGGTACCCGAAGGTCGCCACTGTATCCTTTAATTCCGGTATCGTACTGCTCAATGAAAGCGGACGTGTCCCTTTAAAAAAGCCGGGATTCTCTACAGTGATGAGGGCGAGGTCACATTGATGTCCGATATAAAGCACCTTTGCCTTATATTTTTTAGGATCATTCTCTTTCTGCACTTCTATATAGGTAGAATCGGAAACCACATGGGCATTCGTGAGGATCATATTTCCCTCGATAATAGC
>JAFGRV010000581.1 GCA_016934975.1 Spirochaetales bacterium
ATTCAGGTCAAAAATTAACTGTTCACACGAGTACTGTTAACACGAGTACAGTTTTCGGAATCCCCCTTTACTATACAATAATTATTTTCATTCATTTCAGCACCAAAGGATTTTAAAAAAGAAATCATATCAATACCAAATTCATGTAATGAATCGGTCATTATTTTATAATGAACAAAATATCCCTGCTTGTGATCTTCCACAAGACCGGCACTCTTTAATATCTTAAGATGCTGGGAGACCGCAGACTGGCTAATAGTGTCAGCAGTAGCCGACTTCCGATTTTGTGTATAAGGTGTATTGTCAGCAGGAGCTGACTTCCAATCTTTAGTAATAGGTGTAGTGTCGGCAGGAGCCGACTTTTGATTGTTCGTATACTGCGTATTGAGTTTACTCACGATCATCCCGACACAAAGATTATTTCCGGTGACGGCGATAAGTTTCAGTATCTTAAGGCGTGTCGGGTCTCCCAGGGCTTTAAATATTTCCGCGGTCTCTTTTACTGATTTTGACAAAATAGTATCATCCAATTAAGCTTATAAGAATATGCTAATATAAATTATTCATGATGTCAATCTTTTATTCAATTTTTTTTCTTTTTTGGGGACAAAGGTTCCATAACATAATTTTAAGGTTTGTGTTATTCAGACTATAAGAAAAATTCAAACACCAGATCACACGGATGGAAACGTATAGTCTGCAATAATAACGTTCAATATGTAACAAACATCATTTTTGTTAAAATAAGTCTCACTTTATTTTTTATTTGACGCCAACGTCTGCTCATGCTATAATAAAGAAAAAATTTGTTGTACGATAAGGAGAAAAAAATGTTTAAGAAAGAGTATTTTTTTGTTTTTGTTATCCTCGGTCTTTCCGTCGCTTATGCAGCCGTTTCTCTCGTTGTCGTACTTACCCGGGGCAAATGGAATAGTGCTGCCCATAAAAAAATAGCAATCGGCGCGATGATCGTCGCGTTTACCGCTATCATGAACTGCGGGAGTATTGCCTTTTCACAGGAAGCTACTCCCTCGCCGGATCCGGTTCCAATATACACAACCCTTGCACCAACCCCGGAGCCAACTCCCGAAACGACCCTTGAACCCCTCCCGGAATATGGCATCGTCACCGATACCCCGGGACCACCAATCCCTTTATACGGAATCATCGCGCTGGGTGATGTGAATATGGACGGAGAAATAGACATTGTCGACGGATTATTAATCTCCCAGCATTATGTAGGACTTAATCCCGTGAATTTTAATACAAGTTCGGCAGATGTTGACTGTTCCGGCAAAATAGATATTGTTGATGCACTTCTTGTGGCACAGATGTATGTCGGACTTATCAGAGAATTTCCACCCTGCGAGAATAATAATTAAAGAAAGGTAATACAAAGCCCCATGAATTATACACCCACAAATAGCGTCTGGGAATTAACATATGCATGTAATATGCGCTGCAAGCACTGCGGATCCGGCTGCGGTGAAAAATACCCGAATGAACTGACAACGGAAGAAGCCCTTGCCCTTTGTGACGATCTCGTTGAAATCGGCATGAAACTCATCACCCTCTCCGGGGGAGAGCCTTTTATGAGAGAAGACTGGCCGCAGATCGCCCGAAGACTTGCTCTGGGGGGGGTGACGGTAAATGTCATATCAAACGGGTGGTTTATTTCAAAGGACCTCATCAGGACGGCTCAGGAAGCAGGGATTGTGAATATCGGCATCAGCCTTGACGGACTAAAAGAAACCCATGATTTTATCAGACGAAAAGGTGCTTTTGACCATGTCATGACTGCCCTGGATAATGCGGCGGCATTAAAGATGCCTATAGCAATAAACACAAGCATTAACACTAAAAATCTTTACGAACTGCAAAAAATTAAAGAAATACTCGTAGAGAAAAAAGTAATAAAATGGCAGTTTCAAATCGCCTCTCCCATGGGAAATCTCCTAGAAAACCCGGAATTAATCATAACCCCGGATGAAGTGGATATCCTTATTGACAGCGTCTACGATATTATGAAAGAGGGAAAAATACTTCCTTATCTTGCAGATGATATCGGATATTATAATACAAAAGAGATGGAGATCCGGGGCCAGGATTCAATACAAAAAAATGCGTCATGCCCGTGGGGCGGATGTTACGCGGGGAAACGTGTCCTCGGGATCAGGGCAAACGGTGATATTTCCGGATGTTTATCGATACGGGATGACAATTTTACCGAGGGAAATATAAGAGAATTTTCCTTAAAAGAAATATGGACCAGGCCGGGTGGCTTTGCCTGGAACAGGGAATTTACACGGGATAAACTTAAAGGATTCTGTAAAACCTGCCAATACGCACAGCGTTGTCTCGGCGGATGTTCAGGAGCAAAACTCACGTTAAGCAACTCCTTATACGAAAACAAATACTGTTCGTACAGAAACAAGGTGGAAAAAGAACAGAAAAAGATGGAATCTATCAATAATTATGATGAATTATTGCAAAAAGCACGGGAATTAATCACCGGGACCGACTATCAGTCTGCTCACGCCTACCTCTCAAAAGCCCTCACGTTACAGCCGGATAGTATAGCTGCCCTGGACCTCCTTGGATTTACTTCCTACTCCCTCGGGAACTATCACGAATCCATATCCTACACAAATAAAGCCTTACATCAGGATAAACGTCATTCTTATGCATACAAGATCCGGGGACTCTCTCACGCAAAATCAGGCCAGGTACAAAAGGGGATCGGAGATTTACAGCAGGCGATTAAATACGTAAAAAATAATGATTATTCCGATATTTATTTGAATCTTGCCGCAATTCTCGATGATAACAACATGACAAAAGATGCTGTCAAGATACTCGAACAAGCACGGAAGTATTCCGAAAAATTCAGGGAACAGTCGGAAAGTATGTACCAAATGCTCCTTACAAAACTGGCCTCTCAAAAAGCAGACAAAAAAAGCCGGAAATTCATCGGTGTGGAACAATTAAAAAACAGAAAATAGAATTAAAACAAAAAAGAGCCGGAATTCTCATCACATGGAACAATAAAAATACTCAAATAATAAGAAAATTCACTTTATAATGAGTATATTATATACTATTGATGATCTTTTACAGAGACAAGGTGTTAAGGAGTATGCCGACAGTAGTCGGCTTCCGATTGGTTATTGTTTAAGGAGTATGCCGACAGTAGTCGGCTTCCAATTGTTTATTATTTAGGGAGTATGCCGACAGTAGTCGGCTTCCGATTGGTTATTGTCTAAGGAGTATTATAATATGCACAAGAAATTCATATTCATTATATTTCTGATCTTTTTACAGACATTATCCCAGGCTGATGCTATTTCATGGCATGATACTATTACAGAAGCCTTCGCGGCAGCCCAAAAACAACAAAAATATATCATGATTGATGTGTATACCGATTGGTGTTCCTGGTGTAAGGAGCTCGACAAACGGACCTATACGCATGCTTCGGTTATTAAGCTCTCCAAAACGATGATTAATGTAAAAATAAATCCGGAAACCGATACGGAAGGGAAAAAATTCCTGGAACCCTTTACCATAGACGGCTTTCCCACAATCCTCTTTATCGATTGGAATAAAAATCTTATCGGGAAGATAGGGGGATTCCTGGAAGGTGAGGATTTTGCAAAGGAGACGACGAATATCCTTGCTTTTCCTGAAAAATCTAAAAAACTCTCGGAAGAACATAAAAAAGGAAACCTGAAAAGTTCCGAAGCTCTTATTACACTTCTCCTGGAACGTGAAAAACAGGACGAAGCAATTGCGATTATAGAAGAGCTTCGCCTTAAAAATACCCTCCCCCTTAAGATTTCCTACTATTATGCCCTCGGATACGGATATCTCACCAATAACTATTATAATGCGGCACTGACACACTTTGATTTTATTATGACCCGCTTTAAACCGGGAGAGGTTGATGAAGAGGCGGATTATTATTATAAATCGGCATATTATAAAGGATTGAGTCTTTCCACTTTAGGGAGAATTGAAGAATGCAAAAAACTGGTGGAACAGTTTAAAGACGATGAAAACAATCCTTATTCCCGCTATTTTCCGGGGTTATTGGAAAAGTAAAAACCCCACAGGTGCTCTTTTACTTAATCAAAGCGGTATATAAATGTAAGAACCGGATTATTATTCTTTATATCAAAAGAAAACGAAACATCTTTCCAAATCTCCGTCTTTGTTTTTGCCTTGGCAAAATCACGATTCGATATAACAAGAAATAGTGTTCCCACTATCGTTGCGGCAGCTCCGGCGCAGGCAACGGAGAGCCCTGTCCATTTTAATGCGACATATGTATTATAATTTCCCGAAAGGGGAACCGAAATAAAATCAAGATTGATAATGACACCGGCGGTCATCGCAGCGATCCCGCCAATAAGAGTCGGGAAACCAATGGATGCGTTTCGTTTACCGGCAACTGACGGAGAAATTTCATAGAGCGGCCGGACCACAAATTCCACGTCTTTTTCCAGTTGTATGGTTTCACAATAATCCAGATACCTTGCAGTCTTAATCCGTATTTCGTGATCGCCGATCCGGGTTACATATGTATTTTCATTTAATCTTTCGGTAATATCAATATCATCTATAAGAACCTTGCTTTCGGCCATGATATTCGAAAATCTTATCTGAGATTTATAATACTCCGGGGCGAAACTGATTTTTTTGTTATCTGTTATTTCATAGGAGAGGGTTACCTCCGGGAAAAACTCACTTGTAAAGACAAATGTCCACTCCCCGGCAAAGACGGCGATGTTATCTTTTTCCGAGAACGTATACTCATTATCCTTATTAAAGACTTTGATGGTTGTCTCTTCCGGTAATGGATTTTGAAAGGTAATCTCATAGGTTTGCTTGAGTGTTTGAGAAAAACGGACAGTATCTTTCTTTTTCACTACAATTTCTTCCGAATAATCAAGAAATCCTTTTTTGGAAAGCTTTAGCGTATGTTTTTCCGCAGTTATATCCGAGAGAGCTGCCGGGGTTTCCCCCATTTTCTTCCCGTCAATTAATATTGTTGCACCCGGAGGGGTAGATTCAACAAAAACATTCCCCACATATTTCCCCATCTTCGGAGTATAGGTCACAATATCGGATCTATCCGGTGAAACCAGGAGTTTGATGCCATGGTATTGGCTTTCCGACTCAATTCTTAAAAATGACTCACCCACCTCAAGATCATTAATCAAAAGCGGGGTCGATCCTTTTAAGACATCATTAATATAGACTTTAAAGGATTCTTCCAATTTTATAAAAAGAGATTTCCCTGTTTCAAGAACATTTTTATTTCCGGCTATTATCGAACCGGAACTGCGATTATATGCAGCGGAAGTCTCCTTATTTAATGCGATAACAGATTCCCTGCCTTTTTTCTTTAACCAGGTAATAAGTTTATTTGAAGGAATAGAAAAAAAGATATCCGCTCCATAATCGAGTATACTTGAATTAATCCCGATAACTTCACCATCCATATTCAATAAGGGACCACCTGAATTACCAAAAGTAACAAAAGCAGTGTGTTGAATTCCATTTGTCTCTTTCCTGATAGCGGAAATATTTCCTTTGGAAAGTGTGGATTTCAGATCCTGTGTAAAATAATCGAACATAAGCTGGAGAGGATAACCAAGGGCAATGACACTATTGCCGACTTTCAGAGTATCCGAATCACCGATGGGAATGGCGGTTAAGGCCTCATCCGCATCAATCTTCAATAAAGCGAGGTCCAGAGTTTTATCAAAATTAATTATTTCCGGGGTATAGTTATCTTCATTTTTAATTGTAACCTGGTAATGAAAGACAGAGGTCTTATAGAGGACCTCGAAATCATCCATAAGCTTTTCAAACTCCCGGGAAGTAAACAAATCTTCGGGAAGGGTCCTGGTAAGGCTCGACATAAAACCCCAAAGGGCGTCATCTCTTAATTGTGAGAGGTCACTCTTATCAATCACATGATTATTCGTGACAATATGTCCCTTGTCCGATATTATAAAACCGGATCCCACTGCAAGGGGGAATTTGGTATCCAGAATTTTTCTTTTCCGGTGTTTTTCCAATCGCGTAAACAATTCGGGATTTTTAACAGCCGAGGATTCAAAGTAGAGAGTCTGCTGCACATAGACTATGGCATCTTTATATATCTCGAAAATATCAGTTGCTTCTTCTTCCCCATAAACGAAAATAGTGAGGAAAAGCAAGAAAATCGCCATAAACTTCATTATATTGCTCCCGTTGATATGTATTACATATAATATCTTACTTAAATTAAAATTTGTCAACTTCTCCTCTTACCACGTGTGTAAATGAAGAGAAGAAATTTTGAGTACATTCACTTGCTTTTGTCATGAAGAGAAGAAATTAAGATAAACTATACACACTCTTCCCGTTCAATTCCGTATTCTGCACTATCCGCTACTGAATAGATTTTTGTATGTTAAAATCTGCCAAATCAAAACGCCGGATAAGCCAGTCTATTCCCGATTGTTCCATTATGAAGGTACAGGTATCCGAGTATCCTAAACTGGAAAAATCGGCAGTAACACGCTCCTGTCCGTTACCTATATCAACTGAATCACTTAAATTTGAAAAATGGATAGGCTTATAAATAGCCGCCAGGGGGGTCCCATCAAAATAATCCGGGTCTTTTATCTGGTTGTAACTGCTTGTATCCGGGTGAAAATTCAAATACACATCAGACCGGTCGGAACTATTGAGATCACTTTCAAACATCCCTATCCTGCTTTCTATTGTAATACCCATAGGACAACCGGAGAGAATCAACAGGACGACACCTGCCGCGATAACCATTATTATTAATTTCTTCATAATTATACCTCCTTAGATATCTGCTTCTACCAGGTGAGGAACAATTTCCGTTTCAAAAAGCGAGAGGATTCGCCTGTAAACGGCTAAAAAGTCCCGGTACACCTGATTTTCGATATTTTTAATTGAATTTGTTTTTATCATTATATACATACGCCCCAACACATACCGCCGTAAAGAAAGAGCGGAAAGAGCATAATATCTGACATTTAAGAAAAGATTACTCGTTTCTACTTCAAGGGGAAGAATAGTCGATTTATAAAACTCGTTTTTTTCCTTTTTTTGCTCTTCGGTAAAACCGAAGAGTTTCTCACGTTCCTTGGTGAGGCGGTTAAAACTATCGGTATATGCGTTAAAATTGGTCTTTAATTTTTCTATAAAATCATTCAATCTTGTCTCGACCCTCATGACTGCCGTTAAGGGATTATCCAGCACATCACTGAATTTTTTATCATCCCATGCGCTGAAATCCAGTTCTCCCCGGAGTACCGTGAATTTTTCTCCCGGAGTTTCACCGGGAATGACTTCCACACCCTCTTCCACCTCAAGGGCCACCGTTACTCCCTTCGATTCAACCTCCACGACTCCTTCTTCCACGGCAACCAGGGACGAGCCGTCCGCACCGGAAAAAACCCTGAAGACAGTTCCCCTGACACCGCAATTGGCACTTGGAGTATTTATCCGTACATCCAGTTGATCTTCCGTTATGGATTCTACTTTTAATAAAACAGATCCGACGACACACGAGAAAACACTCGTTTTTTTGCCCGCTTCCTGGGCATCGAGCAACTGGAAGACGGTATTGGAATCCATCCGGATCAGCGTATTGCCGTAATAAATTTCCGCCAGACCATCCGGTCCGCTGAGAACCGTATACCCGATATCGAGCTCATCATCCTTGAAGGCTTCTGTCATAAACCCCCTTGTATCCCGGATAAAAACCTCACCCTCCAGATAATCAATATATGCATCCTGGCAAAAGCCGGAATAAACCAAAGACATTAAGAGCAAACAGAGTAATATTACTTTTTTCATTGCACCGGTCCTTTCATACCAAAGATAGTTATTAATCCGTTCTTCCTGCTCCCGGTTAAGAAGTAATAGTTCCCTTCTTTTGCCGAAAGTGCCGTTACAATTGTCTTATCCGGTAAATGCCGTTTAAAAAAAGCCTTACCTTCCATGGAAGCGGTAAATAATGCATATGTGTTATCATCGATATATGAAATCGTCGTTACTTCAGGATCATCAATTGAAAATCCCGCCTTACATAAACTATCCCACAACAAACTCATATCTTTTTGAAGAAGGATAATCTCGCCATCATAGAGAAAAGGAATCCTGCTGGCAGCGATTAATTTTTCACTTTCTCCCTTATTAATAAGCTCAATTATGTTGTTGATACCCGATTCCTGCTCTTTCACATTAAGTGTTGTACACCCGGTAATGAGCAGAATGAAAAGCAGGGGAATAAACCATTTTATCATACCTATACTCCTCATAATTACAAACCCTCTGTTATAAATATATAACACTAGTATAAACAAAAACCGTCCTTTTTTCCAAGGAAATTCCTGTTTTAACTGCCTTTTCCACCCCTATATTGACTTTGGCGCCATTAGGCTCTATACTATAGGTATAACAACATTCCCGATTATCTTAAATTTGGCCGGTTATCAATTGGTTTTGAGATTAAAAAAGGAACATACAGGAGGATTTGATGTTTCAAAAGTATCTTTTTCATTGCACTGAAAAGTGTATTGGCGCACTCAATATAGGTATAAAAGAGATGGTCAATATGAAAAAAAACATTCTGAAACCCGAGTTTATCCTCCTTGGTCTCATGGAACAACATGATTCTGCTGTTTTAAGAATATTAAGTGAAATGGGTATGAACGCGGATGCAGTACGGGATAATATCATACAGGAAATTTACACGCACCAGCAATTAGAAGAAGAAGCCGTCAGCAGCCCGGATACACAGTTTAATGTATCCATCTCAATCGAAGTAGAGGCTTTGTTTGAACACGCCCTGGAGACTGCACGGGAAATGGGGGACAAATATATAAGTGCCGCCCTTTTATTTGTCACCATGTTAAAAGACGGGGTCGGTTATGTCCAGAATATTCTGAAAACAAAAGGATTGACCGAAAGTGAAGCCATGAAAGCCTACAATGCATACCGGAGCGGACGTAAAATCGAAGACAGAAAAGCCGACAGCAAAGAAGACATTATCAATAAATACACAACGGATCTCACGGCCCAGGCACGCCGCGGGGAGCTTGACCCGGTGATCGGGCGAGAAGATGAAATCATGCAGATTATCAGGGTCCTTTCCCGGAGAAATAAAAATAACCCCATGCTTATCGGTCAGCCCGGTGTCGGAAAAACAGTCCTTGTGGAAGGTCTCGCCCAACGGATTGTCGACGCGGAAGTCCCGGAAACTCTTCTGGGGAAAAAAATCGTCATCCTGGAAATGGCGGAACTCGTGGCAGGGGCAAAGTTTAAAGGAGATTTTGAAGAACGTCTAAAATCCCTGCGGGAGGAAATTATTAATGCCGCGGGCTCCATAATTCTTTTTATAGATGAATTTCATACCGTTCTCTCCGCAACAGGCGGAAGCGACGGCACGACCTCGGAAATGCTTAAACCGGCTCTGGCGAAAGGCCTGCTCCAGTGCATCGGCGCGACAACCCTGGAAGACTATAAGAAATATATTGAATCCGATAAAGCCCTGGCCAGACGGCTTCAGCCTATTGTCATCCGTGAACCAGGTATCGAAGAAACAATAGAAATTCTTAACGGCGTTATCGGTAAATACGAAGAGCACCACTCAATTGTCTATTCCCAGGAAGCGATCGCCGCGGCAGCCCGGCTTTCCGACAGGTATATCTCCGAACGGTATCTCCCGGATAAAGCGATCGATGTCATTGATGAAGCAGGCGCAACCAAGCACCTCGCGACCATTTACGTGCCCCCCCATCTAAAATCCATGGAAGCAAAAAAACTCAGGCTCCTCGATGAACAGCACGATGCTTTTGAAGAAAAAGACCTTAAAAAAGTAGCGGAGATTCAGCAGACACTTCTTGATTTGGAGAATAATTTCAAGCAACACAAAGATAAATGGCAGCAGGACATTTCATCGGCAGATATCAGGGTATCCGAAGAAGACATCGCCAGGGTAATCTCCCGGACAACAGGCATACCCCTGACACGCCTTGTGGAAACTGAACTGCAAAAACTCACACATATGGAAGAGAATATCCATCACCGGATCGTCGGCCAGGACCAGGCCGTTTCCGCGGTCTGTCATGCGATCCGCAGAAACCGGGCCGGGATAAAATTTTATAACAAACCCATCGGGAGCTTCCTTTTTCTCGGACCGACGGGTGTGGGAAAAACGGAACTGGCAAAAGCCCTGGCGGAATTCCTTCTGGATAACGAGAATAAAATCATACGCCTTGATATGTCCGAGTACCAGGAGCGGCATACGGTCTCGAGAATCGTGGGTGCACCCCCGGGATATATCGGTTACGGAGAAGGCGGACAGCTCACCGAAAAAGTACGGAGAAATCCCTACTCGGTGATCCTTCTGGACGAACTCGAAAAAGCCCACCATGATGTGTTCAATCTGCTTCTTCAAATCCTGGACAACGGAAAAATAACCGACGGACAGGGATTGGAAGTCAATTTCAGAAACACCCTCATTATCGGGACATCAAATATCGGAGGGACGATACTCTCCCGGGAAGTAAAACGGATCGGATTCGTCCAGGCAAAAGGACTGGCAGGATATGAGGAAACAAAGAAAAGTGTCATGGAAGAGGTAAAAAAATTCTTCCGGCCGGAGTTTATTAATCGACTCGATGATCTGATCGTGTTTCATCCCCTCTCCAAAGAACATATACGCACTATTGTGGATTTTGAAATCGCTAAATTACAAAAAGGTCTGAAAGAACAAAAAATAATCCTTTCCGTGGATGACGCCGTAAAAGACCTTCTTACCGAATCGGGATATTCCGAAACCTACGGCGCCCGTCCCCTCAAGCGAGAGATCGAGCAGGTCATAGAAAATCCCATTTCCCGGAAAATTATTTCCGGGGAAATTACCACCACAAAGAAAATCCGGGCAATCCTGGGAGAAGAGAACAAGGTCGGGATTGTAGATGAAGATTAAAGGCACTATTAATCCGGTAAAATAGATGCCCGGAAAAAAAAACAATATCCGGGAATTCCTGGACCACATCTATGATAAATACAACCACCGCGGCTATGTGACGACAGACCCAATACAATTCGTTCATTCCCACGCAGATGCATCAAACTACGAACTCATGGGACTTGTTGCAGCCTCCCTCGCCTACGGCCGGGTTGCGCAAATTTGTAAAAGTATCGCCGTGGTGCTTCACTGCATGACACTCACTCCGGAATGCCTGATTCACACCGACGACAAACAACTCATCAGGCACTTTACCGCCTTCAAACACCGTTTTACCCCGGGGGAAGAGATAAGCGCTTTCTTTATCGCCTGCAAAAAAATATACAAACTCCACGGGTCTTTGGAAAACTGTTTCCTCTCTCACTACAAAGAGACGGACACAACCTTCATCCCCGCCCTCACGGGATTTGTCGGGGAACTAAAGTCGTATACACAGTTAAAAAAATTAAGCCTTATCCCGGACCCGGAGAAAAACAGCGCCTGCAAGCGTCTTCACCTGTTTTTGCGCTGGATGGTCCGTAAAGATGAAATTGATCCGGGACCCTGGTCGGATCTCCCGGCATCAAAACTCATCATACCCCTGGACACCCACATGCACAGGATCGGGCATTCATTAGGATTTACACAACGGAAACAGGCTGATATAAAAACCGCCCTGGAAATAACCGGACACTTTAAAACCATCAACCCCGAAGACCCGGTGAAATATGATTTTGCCCTTACCCGCATGGGTATGAAAGGAGAAAAAATAATCCTACAATATGCCCCGTTGGGAGAACAACTTCTTTAACTGGTCAAAGCCGATGCCGTATTTGGTCGCGATTTCCAGAGCATAGCTTTGCCCATCCGGCTTACCCGGTACGATACGAAACGTGCGGATCACCTCATTTTTATTTTTATCCTTTTCATCCACAAGAGAAATCATACTCATGACCTTACTTGTTCCGTCAATTGATGAATTGATTTCATCCACGGCGAATCCGAGTTCATGGAGATGTGTCGCGAAGACAACCCGCGCACCGACACTACGGAGGATACGCACAATATCCCTGGCGATAAAAAAACTTTCCCCGGCACTGGTGCTGGAAAAAGATTCATTCAGGAGGAGCAGACTATTTCCCGTCACCAGAGATAATATTTCATATAAACGCCTTGCCTCATCACCGAGACGGCCGGTCCCTTTATCAATCTTTTCTTCGATTGGGAAATGAGAGAACACGCCATCCGCGGGACTTATCTGTGCTTCCGAACCCGGCACATAAAGCCCTCCTTGAGCAAGAATCTGGGCAAGCCCGATGCCCTGGGTATACGTTGTCTTCCCCCCGCGGTTCGGGCCGGTTAAAATGATAATCCTCCCCCCGGGACCCAGATGGACGTCATTTTTAACAACGACTTCACCCGGATTTCCCATGTCCCGGGTATGGAGCAGATGAAGAGCAAGATTGATATTAAAACTTTCTTTGATATCACAGCGTCTCTCTTCCGAAGGATGAATAAGAGGTTTACACATCGGGAGCCCCGCGCTTTTAATCCGCTCTGTCATTTTAAGTGCACCAAGATAGAAAATGAAATCATCTTTTAATCCGGAAAATACATGTGTCTTTATTGAGATATATTTTTTTAATTCCTTGATAATCGGTTTACTCGTTTTTGCAATCAATTCGGATAAATCTCTAAAGAGGGGAACAAGGATCGGATTCACCGCATAACCATATATACCGGGGTCAAGAGTGAATTTTGCACTATGCGTATATAATTCTCTTACAGGAGAACTATGAAGTTTTGCAATCCCTTCATCATCATGAACATTATTTTTAAAAATTTGTTTTATCATACTCGACGGGCCCCTATACCTGGTCTTGTTGACACTGAGTAATGTCGCTTCTACCGGAATGAGATCGCTACTCAAGTTCACCCCTATGGAAACGCTATGAATACCCCGGATATCGGTAAGCAGCCCGGGAAGTTCTTCCACAAGATTCTGATACATTTCATCATCAGTTGTCTGTTCAATGGCAGCCTTAAATGCCTTTATTCCTTCGGATTTGAAATCCCTCGTTATTTTCCCGAAGGCCTCATGAAATTTCCGGATACAAAAAATATATCCTTCCAACTCACTTAACCGAGCGGCAAGTTCAAAGATTTGTGAATTTTCATCTCTCTTACTTTTTCTGTACTGCAAAAATATATCAAAAACCGGAATAAGCTCCTCGATAACGGCAACAAGTTCGGGGCTTTGATGCAAATCCTCAAAAATCTCCTGTCTGTAAATAATCACCTTCGGATCAACCGGAACATTCCGGATAATTCTCTCTACCCCGGCCCGGTATTGGGGCTTTAAAGCCAGGTCCGAAATAATATACGAAAGCTCCAGATTATCGAAGGTCTGCTCGTCAATATAATAGGTTTTCCAGGGTGATGAAAGACTCTCCGGTGGCCACAATAGTGAGATATTAGGCATATGCCTGGTCGATGTCATAGTTGTTTCCATAAAAATACATGTCCTTTCAAATAATTATATTTGGCAGATAGACTCCCGATTATTACATCAGAAATTTATCTCATAATCAATATAGTTATTACTAAGCAATATCCATACCAATCCGGGAGAAATCGTTAAAGAGATTTTTCACCATGTTCAATCCTTTCCTCCGATAGAGATACGCTCTATCACCAGGTCACGACTGCCTTGTGTGAGTTTTCAAAACAATATCGATGAGAGCACATTAAATAAAATGATTATCAGCCTGATAAGCTAAAAAATGAACATACAATGTCCGAATACGGACAACAGGGAGAAATAATTGAATTCCCGTATATATTTTTTTTCTTGTAATGAGTTTTAACGGTATATACGCCCAAACAACAGAAACGATCAATCTTTTTGGGGATGTGAA
>JAFGRV010000582.1 GCA_016934975.1 Spirochaetales bacterium
GAAAATCGCCATGAGTTGGCGTGGTCATGGCCGGGCGTGGGGAGACCGGGAGAGAAAGCATCGGCCCCGGGGGAAATGCCCCTGAAGGGAACAGAATTGAGCGTTATCGGAAGCAAGAGACCTCCGGGAGTCGCTTACGATAACGCTCATTCTGTTTAGGCCGGGTATGGAAGTGAGGTGTGCGGTTTTGCAGGGCAAGTCGGCCGACTTCCAGGGGGAGCCACAATGAGAATTACCGGCCCCCGGAAGGAGAAATGACTTGACTTTTAATCATTTTCAACGTATAACTTTTCTAAATGAATAAAAAAGAGAATGAAACATATCTTACCGGAATATCGATAAGTGAAGGTATTGTTGTCGCGAAAGCCTGTCTTTTTAATGAAGATCGGCATAGTAATATTTTAGAATATGAAATTACCGATATTAATAAGGAAAAGGACCGCCTTTTCAGTGCCATTAAGATTGCAGCAGATCAGCTTGGTCAAATTACGATGGATGTGGAAGAACGGATCGGGGTTGCGGAATCTAAAATATTTGTGGCGCAAAAAATGATTCTGGAAGATGAAACTGTTCATGAAACATTATTTAAAACGATTCATGAAAGAGAAGTGAATGCCGAGTCTGCGGTCATCCGCGTCATGGATGCCTATGAAGCCCGGCTCCTGGATGTTGATAATGAATATATAAAAGCCCGGGCCACGGACATTGGCGAAATAAAACGAAGACTTCTGGATGTCCTTGCGGAGATAAATCCTTCATTCCTCTGTTCCGGACTTGAACATTGCCAAAGGGGAAAAGACAGGATAATTGTCGCAAAAGAACTCACTCCAAGCCTTACGATAAGCCTTGATACACGGCATACAGCCGGTTTTATCACGGAACATGGGGGAAAACTTTCACACGCCGCAATCTTAGCCAGGGCATTAGGCATCCCCGCAGTAAGTGGAATAAAGAACATACACAACATCATAACCTGTGGGACAGATATTCTCATAAACGCAAATAAAGGCGAAATTATTTTATGGCCCACCGAAGAAACAATAAAACGTCTTGAAGTAACAAAAACCTTTATATCTAAAGACACAGTGAGGGAGAAACCGATAAAAGGCACCCGGGTGATGGCAAATATCAGTCTTCAGCAGGATGTTACCGAAGCGATCGCCATGGAAGCCGAAGGAATCGGGCTTTACAGAACAGAATTCGAATTCCTTGCACGTGGGGCTTACCTGACGGAAGAAGAGCAATTTCAGATTTATTCACAAGTGATTAAATCTATGAAAGGAAAACCAGTTTATTTCCGTTTACTCGATATTGGCGGGGAGAAAACAGCGGATTTTTTAAAACTCCCGAAAGAAGTGAATCCTGCCCTGGGTTTCCGAGGAAGCAGACTGCTGCAGGCACGGGATGATCTTCTCCGGGCCCAGGCACGGGCTTTAGCAAGGGCTTCCGTTTCCGGTCCTGTTTATGTATTATATCCCCTGATTATTGATATTAATCAGTTTAAACTGTTAAGAGATAAATTCTTAGAGATAATTTCAGACATTACTACCGGAGATATCAAGCATGGTGTCATGTTCGAGGTCCCTTCCGCCTGTCTGCAGGCGGAAGAATTACTTGCAGAAGCGGAATTTGCAAGCATCGGGACAAATGACTTAATACAATATCTCTTTGCTGTTGACAGAGACAATGAATATGTAGCATATGATTATACACCGGATAAGCCGGTATTCTGGAATCTATTAAAAACCATAGTAAAAGCAGCAAAAAAACACAACCGCCCCTTATCAGTCTGCGGCGAAATTGCGGGAAATAAAAAGTATCTTGTGAAATTAAAGAAATTGGGATTTTCCATGCTCAGCGTCAGCGCGCGCCTCATCCCGGTCATTCGAAAAGAATTAAATAAGCTGAAATAATTCCCCCTTTTCTATTCGTGTTCCGCGGGATATTTATAGAGATTCCCGTTATAATCCTTGAGTACAAACCACTTCTTTTCACGTAAAGCAAAGGCCGATGAAGTAAGAATAATTTTCCCTCCTCCTTCGGGCAAGTCGACAGAATACCTCGGGAGAGCGAGTCCGGAAGTTATTTTTTTAAGGTGATGATAGATCTCCAGACCTTTGTTAAGATTCACACGGAAGTGAGATGTTCCGCAGGCAAGATCACCCTGAAAGAGATAATATGGTTTTACCCGGCAGGTTATAAGGAGATGAAAAAGTCTATTCAATACCACCGGATCATCGTTTATTCCTTTAAGAAGAACTGTCTGATTAAGAACGGGAATTCCCTTTGAAATGAAACAAGATAAGGCTTCTCTGCTCTCCTCAGTTATTTCATGGGGATGATTAAATTGCGTGACCAGCCAGAGAGGCTGTAAAGCAGCCAGGGCATCAACAAAGAGAGGATTAATACGTTGGGGAAGGACAACCGGTATCCTCGTGCAAAGCCTGAGTACCAGGTCTTTTTTTATCCGGCGTATGGATTCGAGCAGGGAAAGAAGGAAATCATCTTCGAGGACAAGGGGATCTCCCCCGGAAATAAGCACTTCTTCGATCTCCGGATGAAACGAAAGATAGTCGATAACCTGCTCCACTCTGTCTTTCTCCTCCGCCCCTAACCATTTCCCTGAAATAAAACGTCTGAAACAATGCCTGCAATACATTGCACAACGGTTTGTTAACCGGAGGAGAACCCTGTTTTTATACCTGTGTACCAGAAAAGGGAGGGGTTCATAATCCTTTTCAAAAAGAGGATCCTTATTTTCGTATTCTTTCATCAGGAATTCCTCTTCCGTGGGGATACATTGTTTTCGTATAGGATCTTCCGGCTCGGAAACATCGATAAGGGAAAAATAATAGGGAGTAACGGAAAAAGGGAGAGTATCTCTGTCATGACACTCATTAAAAAAAGATTTCTCTGCCGGTGACAGAGAGAAGCCGGGAGGAAATTGTGTACTGTTGATGATACTCTCTGCGAGTTCCGTTTTCCAGTTCATAGGATTTATGCTGCAATGAGAAGAGCATACTTTTTTTTTGCCGGTTATGCAATGGCCGTAAACAAACTCATCAAACCCAATTGACAATCTCTCATATTTATCCTTCAATATCATAAAGATGACCGGAATGATCGCCCTTTTAACAGATTTTGGATTACGAGACAGCTATGTCGGTGTTATGAAAGGAGTAATGCTGAATAGTTATCCGGAAGTTTCTTTCATCGATATCTCCCATTCCATTGAACCCTTTAACATCATAAGTGCTTCCTATCTCCTCTACTCTGCCTGGGATTATTTTCCCAAAGGCACTGTTTTTCTTTCTGTAGTCGATCCCGGCGTCGGTACCGAGAGAAACATACTTCTCTACCTTTATAATAATAATATCCTCATTACCCCGGATAACGGAACCATCAGTGTATTGAAACGTATGCATCCCGCAAGCAGGACACTTATTGTATCGAATCAGACAATTGAGAAGAAACGGATCGGGATGAGTGACACCTTTCACGGGAGGGATATTTTCGCGCCCCTGGCCGCGGATATTGCAAAAAACGGACTCGCTTCTATTCAGGCCCGGGAAGAAGAGGGTGTGGTTTTAAAGAAAGTCTGGCCGGAAATCGATAAAGAGAAAGCTAAAGTATCCGGATCTTTTATCCATATCGACCATTTTGGAAATTGTGTCTCTTCCATCCACGCTTCCGATCTCGCGGGGATACAGATAAACGCGCCGGCCTCTATACATATAGGAGAGACCAGGATTCACGGAGTAAAAAGATGTTTTTCAGATGCTGCACCGGGAGAATTCCTTGTTTATGAAGGGAGCAGCGGTTTTCTTGAGGTGGCGGTAAGAGAAGGAAATGCCGCAGAGAACCTGCATATTACTGATGAGACCCGGATATGCATTCAATATCAATGCTGATAATTAATGAGGAATATAAAACCAAGATTATTCAAATATGAATATATCATTCTTATTGTTTTGAGTATATAATGGAAGGGATTGCAAAAACCATTTACAGGGTAAAAAATAAATGGTAAAAGCAGTCGTATGCAAAGGAGAGGAGTAAGGTATATGGCACCGGAATCATTTTTTAATGGGCGCCTCATCATTGAGACCGGAGATATTACTAAAAAAAAGGTTGATGCGATCGTTAATGCGGCAAATTCATCCCTCATGGGCGGCGGAGGTGTTGATGGTGCAATTCACCGTGCAGGAGGTCCGGCTATTCTTGCCGAATGCAAGAATATTCGAAAAAAGACTTATCCCGACGGACTCCCCGCAGGAGAGGCTGTCTACACAAAAGGGGGTAATCTTCCTGCCCGCTATATTATTCATACGGTGGGTCCTGTGTGGCATGGAGGGGCGAAAGGTGAAAAGGAATTATTACGCAATGCGTATTTTAATTCTCTGAGTCTCGCAAAAGAATTGAAACTCATGAGTATTGCATTTCCCGCAATCTCAACAGGTGTCTATGGGTATCCCAAAGAAGAAGCAGCCGGGATTGTGTATAAAGTCATACACGATTTTATAAAGAAAAATAGTCTCCCTGAAAAAATATACTTGATCTTTTTCAATAAAGGGGATGCTGATATTTTCACTGAAACCATACAGTAAAAAACCACCCCCAAAGGAGGTGGCTTTCTTTTGATAGTAAAGCTGATCTGAAACAGCGTTAAAGAATCATTTTTGTAAAAAAGGAAATCACAGGTGTTATTAAATTGGAAGGAAATCAATCTTATTCTGGATGAACTTAATCTTACAGGATCATTTATTCAGCAAATATATCAACCTAAACATCATATACTCCTCTTTCACTTATACAATTCTCCTTCTTCCTGCACTCTGATGTTTTCTCTCTCCCCGTCTTCCTGCCGTCTTCATGCTACAACTAAAAAATACCCAAACCCCCCGAAACCCCAGCGATTTGTCAGTTTTTTAAGGGCCCATGTCAGGGGCGGGCGGATCACAAAAGCTTACCAGGTAGGAAATGAGAGGATTGTAAAACTGGAAGTAATGAAAGATGAAAAAATTCTCATTATCTGGATCCGTTTATGGGGCGGAGCGGCAAATATGATCGTGACAGACGAAGATGATCAAGTACTCGATGCCTGTTACAGACGACCGGGAAGAAATGAGATTTCCGGCGGAACCTTTAATCCGGAAAAAAATGGTTTATTGAATACAAAGGGTTTAAAAAAAGAAAA
>JAFGRV010000583.1 GCA_016934975.1 Spirochaetales bacterium
ATAATTATAAAAAAAATTTGACTTTTTTTATAAAGTGCAGTAAATTCAACACAGTGAGTAAAATTTTTGTTTAGAAGTCCATTTTAAGCATCCTGAAGGAGCGGCTTAATTATGAATGTTTAATTATAGAAACTTTAAATCTTTATTCCTGGGGTATGTCTTAATATTAATTGTAATCCTTGTATGTACATCATGTATGTATTTTGAACTTGGATTTAATCCGGATGAGCATAGTGGGACACAGCCCGATTTAAGCGCTCCATTTATCAATTCCGTAACACCTTCCGACGGCAGTATTTTCAACGGCCTCCTTAAAAAGATTACCATCGAGTTCTCCGAAGCTGTTGTTTATGGAGATATTGTCAACAATTACTCATTCAGGGGAGCGGGAGTCAACACCCTTAGTGTTGATAAAATTGAAACCGACGATGATATAAACTTCACGATACATTTGCGCGGCAGTGCGGGAAACGGTGTAATTATATTTGAAATAACATCGGATATTATTGATTTATCCGGAAATCCACTCACCGGGATGCGGATATTTCAATATGACTGTGACGGACTTAAACCATATATAGATGTTCTTTATCCACCAACCGGAAATATTATCGGAAATAACTTTTCGGAAATTGAGATTATCTTTTCCGAGGAAGTAAAATACGCAGAGGATCCTGCATGTTATATGTTCAGCGGCGCGGGAGCGGGATCCATCGATATTAAGAGGATAACAAATACTTCCGGGACTACATATCTCCTTGAACTGACAGGTAGTATCGGAAATGGTGAGATTTTTCTATCTATTGACGGGATCACCGACAGAGCGGGAAATTCATTATCCGTTATTTTAATCCAATACACCGGGGACATCACTACTTTTGCGATTCAATCTGTTTTTCCGGAAGAGGGAAAATTCTTAAACCGTCTTTCGTCTTCTTTGCGCGTAACATACAACAAGGAGGTCACGGATGCCGATAATCCGGTATATTATTCGCTGACTGGAAACGGATTAGGAACCCTTGCAATCGATTCGATAAACAGAATCACACCCGAGATCGTCGATATCATTTTTTCCGGAATACCGGGAAACGGGACAATAACCTTTGAAGTCGATAATACCCTGGAAGATCCGGCAGGAAATACCTTAACGGGAAACCGATCATTTACTTACCTTTCCGACAGTATATTACCGGAAATCATTACAGCAACCCCTGCGGATAGTGCAAAGCTGGATGATAACTTTAGTCAGGTCGTCATTTCATTTTCCGAAGACATGCTGGATGCGGAGAATATAGCTCATTACAGTATAAGCGGACCAGGAGTCGGCACACTTTCAATTACTTCGGTAGTTCTGACCGGTCAGCGATTGTATCATATCAACCTGGCAGGAAATGCTGAAAACGGTAAGGTTATTTTTACAATACAGCTCACCGATATGGCAGGGAATCCATTAGTATATAACACTATCGAATATTTGAGGGATCTTGAACCCCCTGAGATTTCATCATCTACTCCTTTTGACGGTTCCGATGTTAAGCCTTCTGATTTTTTGCCTTCTTTAATTATCAATCTCGAATTCAACGAATTTATTATCCGGGCATCTGCGGAAAACCGGCTTAATTACTCACTTTCCAGTCCCGGTTTAGGGACATTGCATATTGTTACGGTAATAAATAACAACGCGGGAGACACAAAGATTATCGATTTAGTTATAATGGGTGTGCCGGTAGTTAACGAAGATATTTATTTACAAGTCAGGAATTTGGTTGATCTTGATGGAAATATTCTTGTTAATACAACTCTCACCTTTCATGTTGTCCCGGACTAATTGTTTTATAATATTAATAGAGGTTCTTGCAGATAATACCTGGTGAGTACTCTCACCACGTATTATTGGATAAGTGCTTTAATTTCCGGGTCATTTAAAGCCCGTGGATAAAAACGCACATCATCAATTGCCCCGTCCCATTGATGCTCATTATCATACTGTCCAATAAGCAGATTCCAGGGGAATTCATAATCTGCTTTAAAACCATCATAAGCCAGAGGACCTGCCACTTTATCACCATCAACATAAAAAGAAACAGTTTTTTCGGTATTGTTCACTACAATGACGCAAAGATGCCAACCGGCATCTGAAAACATATAACCTGAATTCACCGTTTTTTCATTACCACTTTCATCCTTGTATCCAAACTGTAGAGTATTATACGAAGTCTTTAGATGCCATTTATTTACATGCCTGAAATAGGCAGCCATTATATCGTCGCACGGCGATAAATCATTCAGAGTTAACCAGGCAGAAACTGTAAAGATGTCGGTATCGAATGAACTATCGTTTTCAATAATTATATACCCATTATCACTATTGAAATTTAAAGCATAGTCACTTATTGTTCCTTCGATCCACTCAGGATAGACGACATAAAGTCCGTCAAACCCATTTCCGGAAATATCTTGCAGTATACCGGTATCTACTTCTTCCAATGGCCAGTATGCCAGATAATCCGTCAGATTTACCTCTTCTACAATAATTGTAATTGAGTTAAAAGCAACTGCCCATTCTCCTTCCGCGTAAATCGTATACGTCGTGGTCTCGCCGGGAGATATTGGCAGTGAATTACCGGTTGTTATGATTGGACCTGTCTCATTATAAAGTGTTACATTATTCGCGTTCTGTGTTTCCCACCGCAATATTGTAGAATCCCCGCTGGCAATCACCGTAGAATCCGCTGTAATATTCACTATTACAGCCGGCCGCACGGTGACCGTAACGCTGTCTGTGACTGATGTCCATTCCCCTTCTGCAATAATCGTATAGGTCGTGGTCTCTCCGGGAGATATTGGCAGTGAATTGCCTGTAGTTGTGATTGCACCTGCCTCATTATAAAGTGTTACATTATTCGCGTTCTGTGTTTCCCACCGCAGCACTGTGCTTTCACCATCGATAATTTCCGTACTATCCGCTGTTATACCCACGGTTACCCCTGGCCGGACGATGACAGTAACACTGTCTGTAACGGTCCCTCCGGGACCAATCCCGGTAATTGTATATGTCGTTGTAGTAGAGGGACTAATCGTTGTACAGCAATCATAAACAGTTCCGATACCATTGTTAATAGAATAACTGTTTATAAAACTATAATTCCACGAAAGTAATGTAGAATCTCCGGATATGATAATATCATCATCTGCATTAATACTTATTACAGGACCGGGGACATCCAGGACAAAATTAATTGCAGTTCCATTAATCTTAACATTCGTTATACTTTTGATTGTTACATCATTATTCGCGTTAAAGCCCACTTCTATGGAAGTCCCTGCTTTTATGAGACTATTCCAGCTTAGATTGGTGAATTCGTAATGCCGGTTGGTTCTTTTCATTGTAAAACACCAGTAATCATAGATATCAAGATTCGCGTCAAATTCGATTTTCCAACCATCAATATCATTGGAGGAATTATTCTCAATAAAACAGGAGTTTGACGAACCAGCTTTACCGGTATCCATATTAATCCACATAGAGTGTACCTTCATTCGGAAGATGACAGGCCGGGGAGAACAATCTGCAGCATATAGCTGGATATTAATGAAAAAAGCGATAAATAAAAAACAAAACTTTATATAATTTTTCATCTTTTTTATTCTACCTTTTTTTAATTTGATATATACTCAACTGTTTTAAGTTTGTCATTTTCCATCATTGGGGAAGTGTACTTAATTCCTTATAGTAAAAGAAAATGATAAACTTACTATAATCGGAAATACTGACAATTCATAAAATTGTCAGTATGGCATTAAAGGAAACTTCATCTTTTTCCAAGACAAATTAATAGAAAAATCAATAATAAGTTTATAAGCCCCCATCACGTTTCTAAAAAAATGCTTTCCGGTATAATTCTACTTTATTTATTGCATCATATTAATTTAATAAGCTCAATGTGTCAAGAAAAAAACGACAAATAACATCTATAGAGTGTCTCTTCCGGCTGGTATAGTAAAATACCAGATTATAAGGGGTACAACATATGGTATTCCCTCCATGGATAGTCCCGGAAATCCCATTGTTTCCCAACTTAAGATTTCCTCCATTTCCTCAAGAGATTCTTTGAATCTTTTTGACGGCATGTTTATCTTCTTTCTTGTACCTGAATACGTAAAATCGTCTAAAAAGGAGTTATATGATAATTTCTGTGTAGGATCATTACTTGTTTCCTATTTTCATCTACTAATAGTTGGTATTAAGGGGAAAATTTAACTTTTTCATTCTCAAAGATTTCCATAAAATGATCATAATGATCTTTTGCAAATTAATTCCACGCCATTTTATTTCTTTAATCTATTTTATATTATCCCTTTAAATTCTAAATAAATCATATTCCCATTATAATAGAATTGTATTTCTGAAATACCTGTATCATCATCTTTATTTGACTTATACACTTCCTCTAGCGAAAAACATATTTTGTCACATGTTATTTTCTTATTAAATGATTTTGTTTGTATCTCTCTTTTATCTTTAAAATCCAAAAAATAATTTTCTTTATTTATTGTCATTTTTATTTTTTTCACCCTGTTATTCACATTCCACCATTTTTTATCAAAATAGCCCGGTGCAAATCTTATCTCATCAAAGGTGATTTCGTTTTTAAAGGTAATAGTAATGTACTCCCCAATTCCGGATCCTTTTATATTTTCAAGCCAACCTGTATTAATATCATTATCAAAAATTTTACTGGGATGATACATATTCTTATAATCAATATAACTTGACGCTTCGATTTTTTTTATAGGAATAAGATATTTATCTATTCCCTCTTTCATTTGAATCAACTCATCTATGAGGTTCATGTTATATTTCCAGGTATCATTATCTTTTAATTTTTTGTCGATAGGGATTTCCCATTCTTCAAAAAAATTTTTATGTTTTTCTAATTCTTCTTCAAAACCAGCCATTGCCTTAAAAAGAGATTGGTAATAGATAAGCTGTTCCTTTGTTAATAAAATTGTCGCATTTTTATCTAACTGCTTATAGAATCCAATAACTCCAGAATAATTGAAAGCAAAAGAGGTTTCCGGATCATCGTAAAAATGGATTGATATAACATCATTTATGTCAGGTTCAATATCATTTAATACTATTTCGAAATAGTTTGGTTTTATTTCGTTTAAAGAAAAGTAAGGTGCACAATCAATAGCAAGATAATTAAAGTATAAATCTTCTTTTGGCGTAATGGATATTTTTAATGTTTTTATACTTTTATACCATGTTTTCCCTGTTCCTATTAAATATTCTGCTATAGAGCTTCGACCGCCTAATCCGTATATGGTTTCATAGGTTACTTCTATGTTTACTTCCTCTTTTTCCGGAAATTCATGGTTATATACATACCATGCATTAATTTGGGGTATCAATGAAACCTCATCATTAGATGGCTCTGGTATTTCAATATCAATACGCTTAAATGGTTTTTCCTTACCATTGATAGAAAATGATATAAAATTATAGTTGACCCATTCATCAAATCCAAAAATTCCATAAACAGGATCATTAGTACCCCATTTGGGGAATCCCAATTGTATATTCTCTGTTGCCCCATGATTATAAAATGTGAAATGTATATTGTATCTCACAACAGCTTTATATAATTCTATGTTAATTTCTTCATACACCATTTCAATAGTATTGCTATCTTCAGTAGAAATAGAGCCACCAGCTATACTTATTGCAGTAACATCTGCTAATAATATCTGCCCTGCTACAATAAATAAAAAAATAGCAAGCATATATTCTTTTTTCAAATTTTAATATCCTCCTTTGGAAGTAATAACGAATAAAAACATTTCTTTCATCAATCCTATAATTTTCACAAAATATTGTAAAGATCCAATCTTCGTAAAGAGAAAATCCGTAAGGAATATCCGTATAATCGGGGCGACCTTTTTCTCCAAAAATTCTTTCTTATTAAATAGAAATAAGACCGGGTGATTTTTCGGTAAACCTGTAATAATGAGGGTTTATTTCCCGTATATAATCACTTTCTTCATCATCATTATAATATACCCTGTTATCCTGGAGACAAAACTGGAATTTTCTGCCACCGGCAACAAAATTAAAACAACTTGTTGTCGGAGTATTCATTAATGTATTTAAATCAGGCATTGCAGCGCCTCCGCTGCCGAAAATAAGGCATCGTTAAATAACTCTTCATCCGGACTTTTATTTTAAAGACCTCACTATTTATTTTTATTTGCCTGCAACACGTTTCTTTTTAATAATACTCAACGATACAATTACAATTGAAATATACTGTCCTGATTACTATCAGGACTGATTACTATCAGGACTGATTACTATCAGGACTGATTACTATCAGGACTGATTACTATCAGGAATTTAGAAAATTGTCATTAAAGTAATTGACTTTAAAATTATAATTCATATAATAAAAATTATTCAAGGCTTTTAGTGATAAAACAGATTTTCATTTATTTTACAGGTTTGTTTTTTAAGACGATTAACAGCTGTTAACTTGTTTTTATATACACCAAAGACCGCCTCCCATGAAGCGGCTTTCTTTTGACAGGAAATGACATATAATGCATACGGAGGAAACACCATGTCAGGATCAAATATTTTAGAAGTGTTTATCGGACTTAGTTTTATTTATTTCTTCCTTAGCCTTGTCTGTATGTGGATTCAGGAAATATTGACCACTACCAGGGAATTAAAGGCCAGGAATGTTCTGGAATTAATCCAAAATCTCCTTGATCCGAAACCCGGTCTGCTCCGTAATAATTCTCAACTCGTCTATAATACGTTAAAAAACCAGGTGTGGAAAAACCTGGCAGATACAGGGGAAAAGATGACGGCAAATATCGTAAAAGCATTTTACGATCAACCGATCATAAAATCCCTGTATAAAGGGAAAAGACTTCCTTCAAAAATCAGTGAAAAGGATTTTGCCATGGCCCTCGTGGAAATCCTGAAACAGGCGGGGTTGGAAGGAGATAAGACAACCCCCGATATTATGGATACTCTTAAAAACGGGGCCAAAAAATTAAAGAGTGAATCTTCACGATCTGCCATACTCTCACTGATTGAAAACGCAGAATTGAAGAGTAAAAATCCGGAAGATAAAATCGGTATGTTATACACATCCCTTGAATCATGGTTTAATTCGGTAAAAGAGAGGGCTTCCGGGTGGCATAAACGGCACATACAAATAAGTGTATTTATTATCAGTGTTATGGTGGCCGCGGGATTCAACGCCGATACATTAGATATGTTCACGGTGCTCTGGAACCAACCAATAATACGAAGCGGACTGAGTGAGATAGCAGTCTCATCGATGAATGACGAAAATCAATCTAAAACAGCCACCACAGAAGAAAAAATAGCGGAGATAGAAAACCAGCTGAATAACCTGAAATCCGTCAATGCCCTGATTGGATGGGATAGCTGGTTGCTGAAAGTCCGGGAAAAACTAAAAAACACTGATGATCAAAAGCCGGATAATTTGTTATGTCTTATTCTTTTTAAAATTCTGGGGATACTCCTTACGGCATTCGGGATCTCACAAGGAAGCTCATTCTGGTATGACACCATTAAACGCTTTGTCGGTATCCGCGAAGGCGAAACGAAAACGAATGAATAAGACTATGGAAACAGGTGACACGCGACGAGGTGATCGGGGTTCACCTCTACAGCCGGGGGCTCTTCTTCCATGCACCGGGGAAGGGCGTATAAACACCGCGGATGAAACCTGCACCCCCCGGGGATGTGAGTCGAAGGGGGGATTTCTCCTTTCAGGGGGATCTCCTTAATACTATCCACTTTCCCCGGGACCGGTTCACAGACACTTGCGATGAGGGCTTTTGTATAAGGATGACAGGGATTCGAAATGACTTCATCAACATTTCCCGATTCGACAATCGTACCCAAATACATCACCCCGATCCGGTCTGCAAAATACCGGGCTGTGGAGAGATCATGGGTGATATACAAGTAACTCATTCCCGTTTTTTGCTGCACCTGCTTCATTAAAAAAAGGATTTCCGCACGTGTGGAAAGATCGATCATCGAGACCGGTTCGTCTGCCACGATAAGTACCGGTGAAAGCAGCCGGGCCCGGGCGATGGAAACCCGCTGCCGTTGACCGCCGCTTAACATGTGGGGAAACCTCGTCATATATTCCCCGGGGGGCAGGAGCCTGACATCCGAAAGGGCATCGTGAATAATGCGGGTCCTTGCTTTTTTATTTTTTTCAAAGCGGTGAATAACCAGGGGTTCTTCCAGGACATCCCGGGTACGAAACCTCGGATTCATCGAGGCATAGGGATCCTGAAAAATCATCTGCACCTTTAATCTGTATTTCTTTTCTTCCTGTTTATTGATGTGAGTCACATCACGTCCCTGAAAATAGAATCTTCCCCGGGTCGGTGAAATAAGTTTCATCATGATCCGGGCGAGGGTTGTCTTGCCGCAGCCGGATTCACCCACCAGGGCAAAAATCTCATTTTCTTTGATCTCGAAGGATACCCGGTCCAAAGCCAGGACCCGCTTTTTTGTCCCGGTCACGATTTCCCGGAATGTCCGCTGAGCAGAAAATTCCTTGGAAATAGCATCAACCTGAAAAATAATTTTATTTTCCTTCATGGTCAACTCTCCAGCATGCTGCATAATGTCCCGGCCCCACATGAAAGAGGGGCGGTGGTGAGTGTCTGCATTTGTCAAACACATAAGGACACCGGGGATGAAAACAGCACCCCGGTTCCGGATGGATCAGGTCCGGCGGAATTCCGGGGATAAAAGAAAGCTCCCTGATCTCCCCCCCGAGGCGGGGGGTTGCTTTAAGAAGACATTCCGTATAAGGATGCGCGGGCCCGGTCTTTCCGAAAACCTGCTCATTCGTGCCATATTCCATCATTCTTCCCCCGTACATAACGAGAATATTCTCCGCCACTTCGGCGACTGTTGCCAGATCATGGGTAATAAAAATGACGGAAAGTCCCAATTGCTTCTTTATTTTCTTTAACAGGTTGATGATTTGTGCCTGGACAACGACATCCAGGGCCGTTGTCGGTTCATCGCAGATAACCAGGTCCGGTTCCAGAAACAAGGCGGTTGCGATGACCACACGCTGTTTCATCCCCCCGGAAAGCTCATGAGGATATTTGTGGATCACATCCCCGGGAAGCCCCACAAGGCTGATATATTTTTTAATGCGCGATAACGCCTCATCTTTTTTCATCCGCCGGTGGATGGCCAGGGTCTCGAGCATCTGTTTCTTTATTGTATAGACCGGGGTGAGACAATTCATCGCCCCCTGAAAAACCATGGAAATCCCGGTCCACCGGACTTCCTGTCTTAATTTCTGCTCCGGTAAAGCGGCAATATTTCTTCCTTTATATACTATTTCTCCTTCCACGATTTTCCCCGGTGAACTCACCATATTAATGAGCCCCATGACAATTGTCGTTTTTCCGCACCCCGATTCACCCACAATCCCGAGGGTTTCTTTCGTTTTCATAGAGAAACTGATGCCTTCCACCGCCCTGACAATCCCTGTCCGGATAAAATAATGAATGGATAAATTATTTACAATAAGGAGATGATTATCCATTTACCGGGTCCTTAATTTGGGATGAAGGAGTTTATCCATGGCAAAGCCGATGAATGCAAAGGCCATGCTCATCGTCGCGATGGCCAGACCCGGGGGGATGACCCACCACCACTGTGCATTTATGACCGCTCCCCCCTCAAGGGCATCATGAAGTATCTGACCCCAGGTAACAATAGTAGCATCACCCAGCCCTAACAGACTGATAGTCGATTCGTAGACGATTGCTCCGGGAACATATAAGGCCATGGAGGCAAAAGCATAGGGAATTAAGAGGGGTATCATATGAAAAAATATAATCCGGAAATCCGATGCACCGATAGACTGTGATGCTTCGATATAGACTTCCTCTTTTATTTGCAAGCCGATACTCCTTACTGTTTTCACCGGACCGGTCCAGAAAAAACAGCTCATCATAAAAATGAGAGTGAAAATACTCGGTTTAAATACGGCGCTCATCACTATAAGAAGAGGCAGGAGAGGAATACTTAAGAATACTTCGAAAATACGCTGCATAAGGGAATCTTTCCACCCCCCGAGGTAGGCGCTCATTACTCCGTAGATCACCCCGAAGGAAACCGCGATAACCGCGGTAAGAAGGCCGATAAGAAAGGCCCATTTAAATCCGGAGATGAGTCCGGAGAAAATATCCCTTTTCGAATTGTCAGTCCCTAACAATCCGGAGACACTCCCGGGAAAAACAAAGGTAAGATCCTCCACATCATCCGAATCAGTGAGGAGAAGAATCTCCGCCCGCACACGATAGTCTCCCTTAAGGGGCCGGGGAGATGAAAACATGCCCTGTCCGGCCTCGGCGAATAACAGCTCCGTCGGGTGTATCATATTTTTAAGAGAACTATCCACAGAGCGGTCATAGGAGTACCCGAAGTAAAAAACACTATCCCGTCCATCATTATCCGTGGAAATTCGTAAAGACCGCTTTGTATTACCCGGTTCTATGGGCTTTCGCACAAGTTCCAGGGAGAGATTGTCGGGCCGCGTGATGGTAAGAATTATCATAGGTGAGCCGGAGACGGTACAGGTGAGCAGAATATCCTCCGGGGGAATATCCCCATGAAAACGATAAGGTACGGCAATGCTTTTGGTTTTCATCGATTCCCCGGTCTCCAAAGAGGCTTTCATATCTTTTAGAATCACAGTTTTTACATGCTTTGCTCCCGGGAATAAATCGACCCAGACCGGGGGGACTGCCCGGGGGTTGTTTTCCCAATATTTGATATCCCGCCAATGTGTCGTCGCCGCCGGAAAGGGTACGATTAAGGGTTCAAAACAGATAATAAGAATAAAGACAACGAGAAGAACAAGCCCTGCAATCCCGAGTTTTTCATACCGGAACTCCGCCCATATCTTTTTTATACGATCCTGTATTTCATTCCCTTTCATCGACGGACTCCGACTTTTATACGGGGATCGAGGAAACCATAGGTAATGTCCAGGAGAACAAGGCCGCAGACATAAAGTCCCGTGGTCATAAACAGACACCCCATGAGCACCGGAACATCATTCTGTTCAATGGCGATCCAATAGAGATTGCCGAGACCGGGCCAGCTGAAAATGCCCTCGAAAATAATATTTCCACCTACAGATGCCAATAAGGAGAGTACTGCCATGGTGGTGATGGGGGGTGCGGCACTCCGCAGAGCATGACCGAAAAGAACTTTTCTTTCCGGAATCCCCCGGGCACGGGCTGCCATGATATAATCTTCCTGGAGAATCCCGAGCATGATATTTCTGGTTAAAAAGGCTCTCCCCCAGAATCCGATGAGCACGAGGGTGAGGACAGGCAGTGTCATATGATACAACATATCCGCAACCGCGAAAATACCCTCCGGGGGAGGGAGAGAGTAAAGTCCCCCCGAGGGAAACAAGCCCACTCCGTAAGAAAAAACCATTATCATAATCATGCCAAGCCACCACGAGGGCATACCATAGACAATCATGGTAGCAAGAGAGGTACTTTTATCCATAAAACCATTGGCATGTTCTGCTTTTTTAAGGCCGATGAAAATACCCAGGAGAATATCCGCAAAGATCGCCGTGGTAAAAAGGAGGATAGTCCGGGGTATCACTTCCATTATTATCGTAAAGACATCATTATCACCGGAAGAGGAGGTGATATGGGTTGATGTCCCGAACCGGAAAATCAGCGTATTTACTGCTCTTCCGACTATACGCTGAAAGATAGGTTCATCCAGATGATAGAGTGTGTATTTTGCTTCCCTCCGCTGTTTGAGGAAGAGTTTCATCTCTTCGGCATTCATGGTTTGGGATGCAAGACTTGTGCTCTCTTTTCTTATTTCCTCTTCGATTTGGGCACGTACTGTCTGTTCCATCGAGGTATTAAAGAGAACCGAATAAATAAAAATTATGATAATAAAGGTCATGATTCCATATATTATTCTTTTAACTGCGTACTGAAAAAACATCAACCTCCCTCATACACAACGATGGAAACACTTGTTCCATTTGGAATTGCTCCCTCGATTTCCGCATTCACTAACACGGAATAGGTGTTGGGCGGGAGTTCCTGAATTTCAGAGATTGGGAGTACAGCATTAAATTTACCAGGGCCGTCTTTTTTTGCTTCAAAAGAGATTTGTTTCAGGGGTGTCAGGAGGATACATTCCACCTTTCCCTTTTCCGCCGGCGTTGCAAGTCCTTCGGGGTATAAAACCGTTGAAACATAGATTGTCACCTTCACGTCTTTGTCAGATGACTGTGAAACCCGGAAGGGCATATCAACGCTGTCAATCCTGACAGTCGTTGTTTTTAATTGGTTCGGCCAGTAGTCCGATGTAAAAGGATAACCGGGATCCCGGAAAGCGGTGAGTTTCATATAGTTTGATCCCGCATCATAGGTATCGATAAAAAAGGGACCGCACCCGATAAATCCATGGCCATGCTCGTCTATCCATGTGATTGCCGCATCATAACTGAGGAGGGCTTCCCCGGTGGTTATAAAATCTTTTATTCCCGGGGGAACATAACCGGTTTCCCGCATTTCCATGAGTTTTGCCCGGATATCGCCTAAACTGGCGGGATTCATTAAATCCGGTTCTTTCGCCTTGCCCCTGGTAAAACTATACTCTTCTCCCGAAGCGCTCCCCTGCGCCACAAGCAGCGCACATGCCTCGGAGATCTCCCAACTGACAGTAACGGGTCGTCCGGGAATAAGTTCAAGTCCCGGTGCTCCCCAGGCAGCGACCCGCAATTTCGAGGGTGGGAAATTATAATCAAAATAGGTTGTCACGGTTTCATCAGGATTAAGAACGTATCCTTTTATTGTTTTCTGGGTCGGTTTATGCTGGGATTCAAAAGATTCATCATAAAAGCGGTCATCCGCCTCATCCTTATATGTCCATTCTTCCCGGAAGGCTTCGCAATACATCATGGCTGCAAGATCCAGGGGTCTTCCGTGGTGGAATTTGCCTGGCCGCAGGGTGTAGGTGCAGGTGCTCATGGCTTGTTTACCGGGACCAACCTTTTCCCATGCATTGGTTTTTGAATTATATTTTATCGCATTTTCCGGCACCGTGATCCCGCCGACAACATCCCCCTCGCTGTTCCGGCTCACCTTTGTTTCCGGTTCGCCAGGTATAACAAGCAAGGGAACCATTTCCGCTGTTGCCGGATGTTCAAACATCGAGGTATCCGAAGCAGGGTCCGCGCACATAAGACTGTAGAGATCGCTGAATCCGTCTGTTCCCGCAGGGTCCCAGGCACTCATAAAGAGACTTCCCTTCGCGGAAAAACCGGTTATTCTCAAGATTTTGTCCGTTGTATGTGCCGTGACAAGGGACCATTTATTGAGTCCGTCCCCCAGCCCATAGGCCATACGGTTTTTAAAGCGTGCCTTGTTTGCGGCATAAAACTGCTTCTGATAGCAGACATAGATTCTTACCGCATCTTCAAGTCCCAGTTCCAGAGCCCTCAGGGCCAAATCCCAGTATTCTTCTTCCGTCAGATAATTCCCGGAAAAGGCTTTTTCTGTGAGTGCATCGATCCGGGGATTCTGATAATTCCAGTTATCCGGATTCTGCCCGCCGGGCATGCTGCCGTACCATGGTCCGTACATCTGGGCCACAATATGTTCCCAGTATGCCCGTGTAGCCCCGGCGCCCCACCCTTCGGTATAGAGATTCCATTCATAGCTTCCCGGATTTCCGCCATACACGGCTTCACCGCACCGGGACCTGTCCCAATAAAGCCGTTCAACTTTGATGCCTGTTTTTTCGATTAATTGGGCGATATGGTCACCTTCTTTGAGCCGGCCCTCGGGATCATCCACCCGGATAAGAAAACGTATTTGTATGGGTTCATTATCAAAACTCCACCATGAACCTTCTTTTTTCAATCTGCCGGCCAATTCGGGAAGCCCTGCTGCTTTTTCCAGAGCCTTCGTGATATCAATAATCCCTTTTTCTTCATTTCCTTCCGGGGTTAATCCCATCTTCGATGCGATGAGATTATATTTATATGTCCCCGGCTGACCCGGGGTTGCCATGGTCATCATCGCTCCCCCGGTTCCCCCGAGGATTTCATCGACAATATATTTTCTATTTATAAGGTAGTTCAGGGCAAATCTGACTTCCCGGAGAGCAAAGGGGTTAAAAACTTCTTTTTCTCCTGTTTTAACGATGTAGGGCGCCTTATTGGGAATGGGATTTAATAAGAGAGACCAGGTACCGGAAGGAACAGAATAGATATCGAGTTTTGATTGTGTTTTCTTGTCAAGGCCCATAATCACCGGACCATCAACCCCATAAAAGAAAATATCCGACTTTCCTTCCGCCACATCTTTTAAACCGATCTCCTGTTTCATTTTTACATTAACGTAAATTGTATCCGCGATGGGGCCGGGTTTTACTTCTCCGGATCCCGGTTGAGTTTTCGGGTTATCGCAGCCGGAAAAAATAATGACAACAAGGCTTATAATTATGACACTATTTCGCATAATCCCTCCTTTATAAATATTATTCTTGTGCAAAAACCTGAGCACATGAATTTATCAGGACACTAAAACACTCTTGTTTTTACCAATTCATTATTTTTGTATTCTTCTTCTTTTATTTTCACTTCATTCACCCAGAATACCTGAATTCCCTCTTTTAAACCATCCACAAAGGTGACTTCGGAAGACAATGTCCCGTCTTCATCCCACCATTGCCACAATCCTTCCCTTTTTCCCATCTTAAAATTCCCACGGGCAGATGTTACATTGTTCTGATGATAATAGGTTGTTTCGCCCTCTAATTCGCCATGAAGATACATCAATTCCCCCAATTTATCTCCATTGTCATACCACATTGTATAGTTTCCTTCCAGGAATCCATCCTTATAGTGTGCCGAGGACATTTTTGTTCCATCCTCATAAAAGGTTTCAAGCAGTCCGTTTCCATTTTTTACTAATTGTTTTCCATCTTTGTTCCGGAAATCTATTAATACGGACTTATTATTTTCATATTTTGATTGGCTATTGAGTGTTCCATTATCATACCATGTTTTCCACTCATCGACTTTCCTGCCATTTTTAATCTTCCCGCGGGTATTCAATTGTCCGTTTTCAAAATAAGAAGAAAATACTCCATTTCCACGGTCGACCAATACATTGCCATTACCGTCCCAATAGTTCCATATAAGTTCTTCCCCATCCTGATACTCACTCTCCTGCTTTTTATTTCCATTTTCATACCAATAGGTCTGTATTCCCCGGGGTTCACCATTTTCAAAGTTTCCTTCTTCTTTTTTATTCCCATTCTCATACCAGTATTCCCATTTCCCATCCTGAAGACCATTCTTGTACATTCCCCGGCTTATAAGGGTACCGGCATTATTGTATTCAAGAAACAAACCATGCTTCCTGTCAAATTGATAATACCCTTTCGAATAGAGGCGGCCGTCATCACTGTACACCTTCATCTCTCCATGTAACAATCCATTTTCATACATCCCTTCTGTTGAGAGTTCCCCATTCTCATAATATGTTTTAGCCACCCCTTCTTTCTTATTATTTTTAAAGATGATTTCCGCCTGGAGGCCCCCGCTTTCATACCAATAGGTCCAGGTTCCTTGTGCCAGACCCCCTGAAAGTCTTCCCTCGCATTGTTTTTTCCCCGATGAATACTCAAAGGTCTGCATTTTATCCGATGAGACAGCCGTCACAACACCTGTTCCAAGAATAACGGTAAAGATGATAAACAAGACTATAAGTTTGGAACGGGGATACGTAGGTTTTTGGGCCGGATCTTCATTTTTAACAGCAGCGGGGAGGCTTTTCTTATTAAGAGAAAACCGGAATCCCGCGTAAATTGCGATTCCATAAAAAAGAAGATCCATCGGATGAGCGGATTCAATCAAAATTTGAGGGATAAGAGTATAATTTAAGGTTGTGATAACATCCCAAAATTGAAGACTCTTATCTATGGCGTACATGGCAATCTGGCTTAAAAGGTTACCGAAGATACAGCTCACCAGTGAAATGGTTCCTCCGATAAACCCGAAGACGAGGTCTTCTCCTTCACCGAAATAACGTACGGTAAAACCGACTAAAAATCCCACGCCGATGGACATATAACCAATTTGATATTTAAAAAGTACGGTAATGAGAGCCCATAACGCGGCAGATAAAATTCCTGCCCCTACCCCACCGATAATTGCGTATAAAGTATACCCACGCCTGACAGATTCATTTTTCAATGACGTATCCATACCCGTATTATTTCGATCCATAGAATTTCCATCCTTAGGTAAAAAGTTTAAAAAAGTTTATTGTATAGAATCCTCAATGTCAATTCGAATTTATATTCTCAATTCTTACTATCACCTGTTCACTTCTTTTATGTGGAGTATTTTTTGATTAATTTTCAAAAAAAAAGGTTTCCCGGCGAAGATTATTGATGAATGTTCTTGATTATTTAAATTTGAAATGTACTGAGAATAACATGGAATTACAAATAGTTCCCTTGACTTTAAATTTTTTACATATTAATTTAAAAGAGACATAAAAGTTCTTTCTAAATATTAAGAAAAGGGAGAATATGTTATTATGGATATCAATACATTACTAAAACAAGCGAACAAAAAACCGGGTCGTACGAATTTATATATATGGAAAAATCTTGATCATTTAAAATCCTATTATGCCAACAGTATTGATAACGAAACAATCGACAGAATCGCAGACAGATTAAGAAAAAATTCACATCTTTTTAAAAAGCGGGACTTTGGTCTTGGATCGACCATGGAAAATCATCTTAATGAACGGTGTTTCTGCAATTTAGTGGAGATATTTCTCATTGATCAAAACGATGATGCATTACAGC
>JAFGRV010000007.1 GCA_016934975.1 Spirochaetales bacterium
CAAAAAAACGTAAAAGCAACAGGAAACGTATATAATCCGTGCCAGTCTTCCTGAACCCGATCTGCGTGCCCTAAAGAAAGACAAAGTATTTCTTTTAAGAAGAATATGGAAACCATATTCTTCAGGGATCCCCGCTCCATCTGCGGTTAATTTCACAAATGAGGAATTACTATCTCGAAGTTGATATAACAGCTGTATAACACGATGAAATTAACATATATTTAACGGCGTTACCTGGACAAAAAGAATCTTAATTTTGTATGTAACAAAACTGATTTTTTTGAATCACCCCTCGCCTTTCCCTAAATTGATATTTATCCTATACTCATTCCCATATGATAGAAACACCAACAATTATCACCATAATTATAGGTATCCTCCTCCTTATTATCGGGGCTATTGTCTGGCACCTCATTTTCTCCCTGATTAATTATATAAGAGTACGGTCACGCTTTAAAAAAGGGAAAAAAGGTGAAGTGATTGCACGGAAATACCTGAAGCATCATGGATTTACGATCATTTCCCAACAAGTATCTGAAAAGTCACAGATTATTATTGACGGGAAAGGGTACACCTATGAGGTCAGGGCAGATTTTCTTGTAAAAAAAGGGGAAATAACCGGTATTGTGGAAGTTAAATCCGGATTTAAAGCAACAAATCCCCTCTCTATTCCCACCAGGAGGCAATTATTCGAGTACTATCACATTTTCCAGGTAGATGTACTCTATTTTTTCGACGCAAACAAACGGGAATTGCAGGCGATTACGTTTTTAACTCAAAAATAAAATCCTTATGCGGGTGAACTATTTCGACTTTGCAGCACCTCTTTATCATCAACACCCCCCGAGATAAATATCCCTCCCGTGGTTCCGTGATCATATAAAGTACCGTCATAATTAAACATCCTTCCCCCGGCATTCTTTAGAATCAGCGCCCCGGCGCTTTGCCCGTAGGTACTGCACCCCATATCGATGAACACCCCGATGTTTCCCCGGGCAACATTACAGATTGTTTGTGCCGGGGTAACCCAAAAGAGACATTTTCTGCATGAATCTAACAATCGACTCCAGGTTTTAAAATAGAGGTTTATTTTCTCCGGTTTATAGCTTACACCAATGACAACAATCGAGTCTTCCATCGCTGTCGGTGAGGGTACATTGATCACCTTATTATTGTAATACGACCTGCCGCTTTTTTTATCAGCATAATAATATTCATCCGACAGGGGATTGTAGACATGGGCTTCCGTTATTTCACCTCCCGTTTCCACGGCGACGGAGATGGTGAAATAGGGCTTTCCCATTATAAAATTCGTCGTCCCGTCTATAGGGTCGATGATGATGCGGTTTCCCCGGGATTTACCGGTCGTATCCTCCGATTGGTCTTCTTCCGAGGAAATGGCAGCACCCGGGAAGAGGATTTCCAGGTGTTTTTTAAGAAAGTAATGAATTTCCATATCCGATTCGGACAAGAGGTGGTATTGCTCTTTTTCCGTAAACCCGGACCCCTTAAAGTATTGTTTTTTTAAAAGCCTTCCTGCTTTTTTTAAGGTTGATGTTATTTTATTCATTTTATTTTTATATCTCTTCTATTTTATAGCTTTTTTATTTCTTCCACCGAAAGTCCTGTTGCCTGGGAAATAAGTGTGAGATCAAGCCCCTGATCTTTTAATTTTTTAGCAACCTCTATTTTGCCTTCTATTTTGCCTTCTATTTTACCTTTCTGCCTTATTTCATCTGCTATTGCTGTTAACATTGTATTTACCTTTACCCATGTTTATAGTATATCACTTTATGAGTATAATGGGAAGATTAATGGGGAATTGGGGGATAATTCCGGGCGGCTAAATATTCTCTTTTGTCTGATGAGTATTCTTTTATCAGAGGAAAAATCCACTTAAAATCTGTAAATAAGGATACTACCGACAGAGCTGGGTGCTTGAGGCAGCCCCCTTAAAGGGGGCAAAATGGGGTGACCAGAAAAAATATATTCATTTTTTTTACACCTTCCACCAACCAGCCCAACTTGTTTACGAAAAAAAAACCACTTATCTTCACTAATCTCCACTAATAAAAAAAAATATTATTAGTGAAGATTAGTGTGAACGTAGTGTAAACCTGAGGGGAGCAAACCTGGAAGGTGCTAACTTACATTATTATTTACTTTTATGGCTCCATCCTTTGAACAAACTTCAAAGAGATATGAAGGCGAACAAATTGAATGGTATGATGCTCTTTATTTCAGTATAGTAACTTTCACTACATTAGGTTTTGGGGATATCGTTGCATCCAATATACTTGCAAGGATTATAGTAATGATTGAAGTAATTCCCGGATATATAATGCTTGGAGGCTTGATTTCTATTTTAGCTACTAAGATAGCAAGAAGGAGCTAGCTGCTTACTTGATCCTCTTTTTCAGGGAGAAATAACAACAATACCGGGTATCATCTTAAAATGTGAATCATATGTCACAACACGTGATCCTGTTTCAAGGGCTGCCGCAGCTATCCAGATGTCATTCACCGGCAGGGGTGTGCCTGCTTCTTTTAGCTGTTTAATAAGTATTCCATATCGCTCTGCTATATTTTTATCAGTATCAACTATACTGACTCCGGGAAGCATAAAAAAATCCTCTAATAATGCACAATTTTGTTCAAATTTGTTACCCATACGGAATCCGGCATACAATTCTCCAAGAACGGTTGCAGGGAGGTGTATATATTCCGCATGTTCAATTATGTCAAGTAATGGCAGATGTTTTTGCATAATAAAGGAATAGGCATTTGTATCAAGCATTATCTTCATATTATTTCCATATATCATTGTCGATCTGTTCAAATATTTCTATGTCTTTTATAAATTGGGCTGCCTCATCTTTATCCCAATATCCTTTAAAATTGCTCAGATCACGATATTTGCCGGAGGATTTTTCAAGTCCAAGGGCTTTTTTTAAAAGATCGAGGATTGTTTTATTAAGACTCTGATTTTTTTCTTTTGATAGTTTACGTATTTTATCTTCAACATGAGAAGGAATTTTTCTGAGGGTCAATTGATTCATCTTTTGCCTCCATTTTGCACTATAAATGACATCACTTAAATAATATTATTTTTTCAGGTGATATTCAACCTCATTTGTTAATTTTTTTATTGATTTATATCAAATGTATTTACCCTGATACCGAAGTAAAAGACCACCTGTAAAGTCCGTTCTGTGAACGGCGGTGGCTTCCTTTTGATAGTAAATGCGAATCCTGTTTACTCTGAATAAATTTATTTTTAGGTGGGGCAGTATCTGACATTAAAAGTGCAATGTGAAGATAAATGGGGAATTGGGTGCAATTTCCCATTATTAGGAACTTCCCGGAATTTCAAGGTTCACATCCACTATCCCGAACTTCCGGTTATTCAGGGTGGGAAAAGTGATCCGGCCGCTGATAGAAAACCCTGATTTGCTTTTTATGATCTTATACCCAAACTTGATTGTTTTGGTGTAATTTCTAATTTTTCAGGTTACAGGGAAAAAAATACTATTTTTATAACATCCGTTTACACAGAATTCTTTATAGCACACTTAATAAATATAAACAAGTATTTCAATTTGAAAACTTCAATTTGAAAAGAAAAAGTTGCGGTTACAGAGAGACTGTACAAAAGTAAAACATTAGATTACAATATATAATCATGACAAACAGAAAGGAATTCTATGGCACTTATCGATTGTAATTTCTACTCGGAAGTTCTGGGGCTTTCAACATCAATGATGGTGATTCTCCCCCAGCAGCCAATGAGTCAGATAGGGATGGAGAATATTGCCCATACGAGAAAACATAAAACCCTTTACCTGCTCCACGGATTAAGCGATGATCATACGACCTGGACACGCCGCACTTCAATAGAACGTTATGTTACCCCCCTGGAAATCGCGGTTGTAATGCCCAATGTCCACCGCAGTTTTTATACGGATATGTGTTACGGAGGAGCCTACGAAACCTTTATAGCCCTGGAATTACCAGAAATTTGCCGCTCATTCTTTCCCCTTTCACATAATAGAGATGACACTTTTATTGCAGGTATTTCCATGGGCGGATATGGTGCATTTAAATGCGCACTCCGCTACCCCCAAAATTATCGTGCTGCCGCGAGTCTTTCCGGAGTTCTGGATGTAGCAAATAATCCTGATAATCCTCCGGTCAATATTGAACATGATCTTATCAATATCTTTGGTTCAATCTCCAATATTGCAGGGACAAAAAACGATCTGTTTTATATTGTAAAACAGCTTAAGGAAAAAGGAGAACCAATTCCGGAACTTTATCAATGTTGCGGAAATACGGATTTTCTTTATGCACAAAATATTGCCTTTCGTGATTTCGCGAAAAAGGAAGAACTCCCCCTTACCTGGCAGGAAGATCCCGGATATGATCACACGTGGGAGTACTGGGATATAAGAATTCAAACGGTCCTGGAATGGATGTTCAGATGATAATCTATTTATGTTGGTGATTTAAACAACGAGTATCCCCTGGA
>JAFGRV010000584.1 GCA_016934975.1 Spirochaetales bacterium
ATTCAACTTCTGCATGGCCGACTTCCGGTGGAAATAATGAAAGAACCGGCTTATTGTACAAAGATATCCCTTTTCCTTTGGAAATCGCCTGGACTTTTTCCGAATGCTCCCCGATTCTCGGGGGAATCATTGCGTCAAAAAACACCATCTATTTTGCCGATAATCAAGGGACCCTCTATGCTCTTGAGAATAATTCAGGCGATATACGATGGACGTATTCTCTCGGTGGTTCCTGCTGCGGAACACCCCTGTTAACGGATAATAGACTTTATATTGGAAATTCCTACGAAGCTCTCTGCCTTAATCCGGAAAATGGTGAAGTAATCTGGAAATCAGAAGCGAACAATCAAAAAACTCGTGAGAAAAGCTCCAACTCACCGCTCCTCATCCGGGATTGTGTCATTTTTTGTGATGATTACTTTACGGTCTATAATACGGAAAACGGAGAAGTCGTAACAACAAAAAATATCGGTTCCGAACCCCATGCCAATACGGGACCCTGTGCAGATAGTGAATATATATATATTCCCATTCATAAAAAAATCGAGATTCTCTCGGTACATACCCTGAGGTCCATTGGTGAAATCAAAATACGAAGTAAAATAACATCAGGACCGGTCCTGCATAATGAGCATCTTATTGTCGGACTGAATGATTCATCGATAGAAATAATTTCAACGAATACCATGAAGATGTCCTGGAACTATACTTTTAATAAACGGGAGTGCAAGCTGGTTCTTTCACGGCCGGCATGTTCCAGTGGTCTTCTCTTTGCCGCCGACCCCTTCGGTATGATTTACTGTTTCACATTATCAACCGGCCGGCTCATGTGGGAACACCACTATTTTGAACGAATAGACAGTCCCCTGATTATTTGCAATAACAAACTTCTTATCACCGGAAATGAATATATTTTTGCACTATCGATACACGACGGAGGGTTTCTATGGGAAAGAGGATTTGACAATAGAAAAGTTCCTTTTCCTGTCACCTCATCACCTGCAATAGTTGATAATTATCTTTATATTGGACGAGATAAACTTTATGCTTTTAAGTGTTCTTCACATTAATCATCTACTATGGACGGAATTGTTATGAAAAACCGATTTCGCAAAACTTTTTCCCTTATAACTGTGACCCTCTCTCTAAGTTTTTTATATTATTGTAACATGGAGAATCAAAATATGTATACTATTGCCGATGGAAACGGAAACCTCTATATCATTACAACCACAACAGTGGAATATACACCAATCTCGCCGGCTATGAGCTCAAGCGGGATATATAGCGGCGGTGAATACAAGAAACCGGAGATCACTACGACTCAATACAATCAGATAAAACATAAGATTAATTCGATCCTTGCGAATAAATCAATTTTAATCAATACCCGGATAAAAGGATCGGGACTCATTACGATAACCGGAGCAAATAACAAAAAAGAAACCTACCTTATTAAACCGGCAGCACCGGAGTTCACGGACCTTGAAGATAGTTTAAAAAAGATTATCGAATAAGTTCTACACACGGAGACCATCAGGTACGGGCTCTCCATCAAAATAAAGCTTCCCGTTTCCATCTGCCCCATAGCGGCCCCGGGCGATGTATTCAATCGTCTTCGGCATTATCACCCAGTCACCCGTCTTTTTCAACCGGTCCTGATTCAACTGCTCAATTTCCCTGAGATCCCGGGAATTGGTGAGTGAAAGATGTGACGGAATCTCCACCGTAAGAGGTGCCGATATCATGAGGATACGGCCGCCATCTACTAAAGGTTCCACAAGGTGGGTGGAGGAACAGATTGTTTTTTCACCCGCAATAATTGCGTCACGGACAGCATGGCCCCCGGTCCATCTGCGCTTTCCATTAATAGTGACGGACAAATCCGCGGGATGAACATTTATTCCTAAGAATGCATTGATAAAAACGGGAGTAGTAATCGACATATAGCCGGCATAAATCGCACAGGATGCACCATAAGGTGCAAGAGCTGCTACTGTTTGTTTGTCATATTCTTCCCGTAATGTCATATCCTGTCTGGGAAGATTATGTGCGTTATAAAAAGATTTGATATCCCGAATAATCACAGGTAAATTAAAATCCTTACCAAGCTCTGTTGCCGCACTCAGATAATTATCTGAAAAAATAGCGACGATTCTGTATGGTGATCTTCCAAGATTTATTCGTAAGGCCGTCTCATGTTCCAGGACCTTTCTGAGGTTTGTTCCCGAGCCTGACATGAGTCCCACAATTCTTAATTCACCGTCTTCCGGATCATGTAATTTTTTAAGTTTCATCGGAAATTCCCAATTTTTTTAATAACGAAGGGTCTGATTCTTTCAAAGCCTCCACAAGCTGTTTCACCTTTTTCCCGCTTAATTTTATCGAAGAGAGAGTGTACTCGTTAAAAGCCTCCCAGGCAAAAGGTGTGACTATCTGTACGATTCCAGCGAGAATTTCTCCATACTGCCGGATTTCTTTTTGTGCGTGCTTATCGATACGCAATTGAATAAAATGAAGGAGATTTCGCAGATCAATCTGCCAATACATTTGAGTATACAAACTCAAAGGAAGGTTAATCCGAGCCAATTCCCGTGAAATATTTTCATCAATCAAAGCAGAATAACCGCTATAGACTTGTTCAAAGCTCCGGGTCAAAAGATTCAGCACCTTGTCCTGAAGTTCTTCCGGGAGTACTTCGTCCGACCTCCCCTGCCTGTTTGATGTACTCTGGAAACAGATATCCTCTCTTTTAGGGAGATAAAACTCATTTTCCATGACGCTATATCTGCCGGATATTTCATTCAACCGCGCTGTCCGGTGACGCACCCATTGCCGGGCGACAAAAATCGGCATTTTAAGATGAAAGGTAAAAACAACTTGTTCAAAGGGACTCATATGATCATGCTCAAGGAGATATGCAATAAGCATCTTATCCTCACGCACAGTTTTTGTGCCTTTACCGTATGAAACCCGTGCCGACTGGACAATCCTGTCATCTCCCCCCATATAATCGACAAGACGTACAAACCCATGATCCAGGACCTTATACTCCTTATCAAGAATTGCTTCTGCTTCCGGAACAACAACATGTGCCATTAATCACCCCTCCTTTATGTATTTACGTTCATTATCTTTTTTTGATACCTTTTTAAAATCCGAGTCGTCCGGGAGAATAATCCCTCCTCTGATACACGACGAAAATGATGTATAAGGTAGAGGAAATGACAAACTCAATTCAATAAACATTATCAAAAAAAATTGATATGTGCAATCCTTTATATAATTGAGGCATCTGCGATGCATCCCTTTTTTTCTTAACCTGCCTTAGAAAAATTATTTGCATACAGACTGATCACAGATAACTCTCATTGCCCGGGGGTCCGACAATTCTCAAAGTAAAAAATTTTAAAGAACCACGGAAGGCTCCGGGG
>JAFGRV010000585.1 GCA_016934975.1 Spirochaetales bacterium
GAATGCTTTAATTAAACAATATAAAAAAATATTTGCATTTGAAGATGTTGAACTGGAATTCCAGAAAGAAGCCATCGATGAGATCGCTCAATTAGCGTACAAAAAAGAGTCCGGTGCAAGAGGCTTGAGAGCCGTACTGGAAAAGATAATGCTCGATATAATGTACACAATTCCTTCGGAGACAAGCATATCAAAAGTAATAATTTCTCAGGATATGGTTTTAGGCAAACAAAAAGCAAAGATAATTTATAGCAATAAAGAGGAAAAGACGGCTTAATATCCGATATAATATTTATGCAGTCATATTGTTATCAGGCAATTTATGTTAACTAAAAAACATTATTATCAATTAAAGAGATCAAGTGATGAATAAAAGAAAAATAGATTATGATAAAAGTATTCCATTAATTCCGTTAAGGGATGTTATTGTTTTTCCGCATATGGTCATTCCTTTATTTGTCGGCAGGGAAAAATCGGTACATGCTCTTGATGTTGCAATGAAAGGAGACAGGCTTGTTGTGCTCGCAACACAGACCGATGCGCAGGCAACAGTTCCCAAGAGGGACGGCATTTACGAAGTAGGCACTGTTTCCGAGATTCTACAGTTATTGAAGCTGCCGGACGGCACAATAAAAGTTTTGATTGAAGGGCTTAACAGGGTTTTCATTTCGGGATATAATGAAATGAACAAAGATTTTTTTGAAGTCAATGTTAAGAATATAGAGAGATTTATTGAAATTGATGCTGAAGTAGCTGCATTAAAACGTACTCTTCTGGATACTTTTTCAAAATATATCAAGCTTAATAAAAAAGTACCTGAGGAAGCTTTAACTACTGTTTCAAGTATTGAGGATCCGTCCCATTTATCGGATATTATCGCTTCATATGTAAGCATTGCCTTGGATTATAAACAGACTTTACTGGAAATAGGAAGTCCTAAGGAAAGGATGGAAAAATTAATTAAATATATTCAGGGTGAAATTGAAATTTTATATATAGAGAAGAAGATACAGGGTAAGGTCAAAAAACAGCTGGAAAAAACGCAAAAGGAATACTATCTCAATGAACAGATGAAGATAATGAAAAAAGAAATGGGCACGGATGATAATGAGGATGAGGCTGAGGAGCTTAAAAAGTCAATAGAAGAAGCGAAGATGAGCACCGAGGCGAAGACTAAAGCGCTAAAGGAATTCAAGCGTTTGGAGAAGATGCCTCCGATGTCCGCGGAATCTGCTGTTGTAAGAACTTACATAGAATGGCTTAGAGATGTGCCATGGCATAAGAAAACCCATGATAACAGCGACATTGATAAATCGAAGGATATTCTTAATGAAGACCATTATGGCTTAGATGATGTGAAAGAGAGGATATTGGAATATATAGCAGTGAGACATCTGTCAAAAAAATTGAAGGGCCCGATTTTGTGTTTTGTCGGCCCTCCCGGCGTGGGAAAGACGTCTCTGGGCAAATCAGTGGCCAGGGCGCTAGGGCGCAAGTTTGTCAGAATGTCGCTCGGCGGAGTGAGAGACGAAGCCGAGATCAGAGGCCACAGAAGGACTTATGTGGGTGCGTTGCCTGGCAGAATAATCCAGATGATGAAAAAAGCGGGAACAGTAAATCCGGTCTTTTTACTGGACGAGATAGATAAAATGTCCATGGATTTCAGGGGTGACCCTTCCTCCGCTCTTCTGGAGGTTTTGGATCCTGAGCAAAACAACTCATTCGTAGATCACTACATGGAAGTTCCGTATAATCTTTCCGATGTAATGTTTATTACAACCGCAAATGTTCAGCACAGTATTCCGCTGCCTCTGCAGGACAGGATGGAGATCATAGAAATTTCGAGCTATACTGAGCCTGAAAAATTAAATATTGCCATGAAATTTCTATTAAGTAAACAGATACAGGAAAATGGTCTTTTGGATAATAATCTGGATTTCCCCGAAGCAATGGTGCAGTTTATCATCAGACATTACACCAGAGAAGCCGGAGTAAGAAGCCTTGAACGTGTTATTGCAAAGGTATGTAGAAAAACTGCCAGGGAAGTGGTTAAGGAAGGAAAGGATTTTAAAAAAGTTATAGACGAAAAGGTTTTACATGAATTTTTAGGCCCTATAAAATTCAAGTACGGGATCAAGGAAGAAAAGAGCGAAGTCGGACTTGCCAACGGCCTGGCATGGACAGAAGTCGGCGGCGATGTGCTTCCCATTGAAGCTCTTATGGTGAAGGGTAAAGGCGATCTTACTCTTACAGGTAAACTCGGAGAAGTGATGCAGGAATCTGCGCACGCCGCTTACACTTATGTCAGGGCAAATCAGCAGTTCTTTAATATAAAAGAGGATCTAACAAGAAAGAACGACGTTCACCTTCATGTGCCCGAGGGAGCTATCCCGAAGGACGGCCCGTCAGCCGGTATAACAATGGCTGTTGTTCTGGCATCACTGTTCAGCGGAATACCGGTACGCCGCGATGTTGCGATGACAGGCGAAATTACGCTAAGAGGCAAAGTGCTGCAGATCGGCGGATTAAAAGAAAAGGTGTTAGCTGCTCACAGGGCTCATATGAAGCATGTTATAATCCCGAAAGATAATCAAAAGGATATTGAAAAAATCCCGGAGCATGTCAGAAAAGAACTGGCGTTTCATCCTGTGGCTACAATGGAGGAAGTTTTATTTCTTGCTCTTGAACATCCTGAGCAATTTTTTAAGGATCCGGAAAAGACAAAATTCCTTAACGATAAATTCGGCGGAACATTTGTTGATAATATCGATAAAAGTGAGCAGGATAAATGGGATGACGGCAAAGCCGTTAAAGTGTAGGTGTATTCTTTCTAAATTGTACAATTATTTTATTCGACATATCGTTATATAGTTCCATCAATGAATTTGCGTAAAAGGCTATTACATCAAATTCATTATTTTCCAGATAATACGCAATCTCGGTGCGCGTAAAAGCTCTCATCACATGTTGATCTTTTATGATTTTTTTATTTGGAAAAATATATTTATAATTTACTTGTACGACGGTTTTTCCCCGGTCTTCAACTAAGCTAAAGCCTCTTTCTCTTTTGATGATTTCATTATTATATTTAATTTCAGAAACCAATGTTAAAGGTTTTTTCTTAATTTCCCTGATAGGGATTGCGTTCCATACTTCAAATATACCTATGCCGCCGGGTCTCAATGCATTCCATGTATTTTTAAGCATAGCATTTACATCCACATCTTCGATCATATAGTCAAAAGATCCGAAAAGCGAAATAACTATATCGAATTTTTCATTAAAAGAAAAATTCCTCATATCTTTATGTATGAATTGACCTGAATTTGGAAATCTGAATTTTGCGATTTTAAGCATTGAAATACTGTAATCTATACCTGTGCAATCTATGTTTAATTTTGAAAGTTTATCAATATGTTCGCCTGTCCCGCAACCTATATCGAGCAGTGAAGGATTTTTTATCTCTTTAATCAGAGTTTTAATCATGCGGATATCGTTATCGATATTCCTGTTTTCTTTTTCTATTACATAATAATAATCCGCAAGATCACTATATAATTTCATCTTTCTTTTTAACCTTCTGCAATTTTTATTAACCTTTGTCCTTACATTCA
>JAFGRV010000079.1 GCA_016934975.1 Spirochaetales bacterium
ATTTTTTTTACAAAAAAAAATCCTGATAATCCATAGGGATTATCAGGATCTGTATCTTCATTTATAACCGGAAGAGAATGAGTTTTCTTTAAAAACTATTCCTCCGGGGTTGTTTCTTCCGTTTCCGGCTTGATGAGCAAAAACTCAACCCGTCTGTTTTTCCAGTATACTTTTTTGTCTTCAACAGAAACAATGGGATTTGCACCCCCAAACCATTTCATCTCGATCCTGTTTTTATCAATACCTTCTTTAATAAGGGCATTTTTTACCGTGTTTGCACGGTTCTTTGTGAGAGGAACAAGTCTCTTTTCTTCTTTCTGCTTTGCCTTTTCACCCTTGTTCAGAAAAATATTTAAGGCATACGCCTCCAGTCCGACTTTATACATGGGAAATTTCTTATAAATCTCCGCGGCTTTTTTTAATGAAGCGAGATTACGTTTATATTTTGCCGCTCCCGCGGAATTAAGGGTATATTGATATGCTCCGAAAACAATATTCGGAACGATAAGATAATATTTATCACCGATCCGTGCTATGAGCAGATCAAGGGGCAGTGTTTGTTTATAGGTATTCCGGTTTCCTTCTACATCGGTTACTTCCACGACAATTGTGTACAGATCTTCTGCAGGAACAGGTTTTTCATTTTTACCCGAAGCATTCCAGGCAATATCATCCGAGGGATCCCCTTCCCCGCCATAACTCCGGATAATATCTCCCTCATTATTCACAATATCGAGGTTCCAGGTTTCTATTTCACTTTCATCCTCGATCTTCATGGTAATAAAAACTTCTTCACTTAAGGGGTCTTCCTCACCTTCAAGAGTTCCTTGTTTCACATCCAGGGCGATTGATGGCGGAGAGACATCGAGTTTAAAACGATTCGAGATTCCCTCTGAAATATCACCTTTTTGATATTCAACTGTCAGTTTTGCAGTATAGGTTCCTTCCTGGATTTGGTTCATCTGATCGATGCCATCCCACACCAAAGCTTCGGGAAGTGTATCGCCCCCCGAATAGGTCTTACTCGGGACACCGGGAGTCTTTTCAATAACAAGATTCCAGCCGATAATTCCTTCTTTTAATTCCGCCGCTATTCCCAGGTTAAGGATGTCATTCACGGCATCACCATTCGGTGAAAATCCCCGGGGAACAGTGAGGCTCACCTTTGTAGACCGGGTATCTGTGGAAACACTATGAGACTCGGTAAGAGCACTGTTTCCCGCGAGATCCGAAAGAACACCCTCGATAAGATATGTTCCATCCGGAACAACCTGGCCGGATCGAGAATTTCCATCCCATTCCACACGGGTCATATCCTGCAAAACGGAAACATATTGAACATCATTACCATCCCTGTCTTTTACCACACAATTCCCCAGGACCGGTTCATTAGAATTAATTTCTATTCCCACGAAATCCTTCTGGCCGTCACCGTTTGGTGAAAACAAGGTGGTACTTAACGAGATATAGGCTTCCGGCGGGGTAAAATCAATATACATTTCCCCGCCGCTATACATGGCCCAGTTTCCCGCCCTGTCTGAAATATACAGGGAAAGAGTATACATGGATTCAGGTTGAATAGTTCCCTCGTTATCCATTCCATCCCATGGAATTTCTTTTGCAGGTGCGTCGGCACTCACATTCCTTATCCTGGTTCCGTCGGAATTAAGAATGTCGCCATTCACGGATATTTCTTCATTCGCATCTATGGTAATAAGAAGTATATCCCCGTAGCCGTCACCATTCGGTGAAAAGTAGGGATTCTCGATGATAACATTATAATCCGGTATCTGGAGATCCGCAGAAAGAAGGGTTGTCACAACGGGATTATTCCCCTGATTGTATTTTACTTCAAAAGCGACCTGGTATTCACCTTCCGGAAGATAGATTCCGGAATCATCTTTCCCGTCAAAAAGGATTTCTTTTTGCACATCTGCTACCGGGCCGGAAAAATTTCTCTTGCTGTTACCATCCATATCAGTTACAGAGACCTTCCAGCTTAATAAACCATTCTGATCCTCTATCGCCGGGATAATTGTGACATCATCCTGCCTCCCATCTCCATTCGGTGAAAAATAAGAGCTGGAAAGTGAAATCATAATGGGGGTATCCCTGGTATCCAGGACAATTGTATCAAGTGACGTTGTGGAGCTGTTTCCCGATACATCCGTTCCTTTAATTGTATACGAATAAGTTCCATCGGGAGCGCGGTTCCCATCGGGCAGCATCCCGTCCCAGACAATCTCTCCGGGTTCGGCATTTGTCCATGTCTCTTTTTTCATAACAGCCCCGGTGCTATCGAGGATTGTCCCCACCCATTCCGCCTCAAGTGTTCCGGAATGTGTGATAACGAGATTATCCTGATTTCCGTCTCCATTTGGAGAAAAATACTGATATTCAAGGTTGATGGTTACTTTCGGTGCTCCCGTATCAAGGATGAATTGTTCCAGGGGTTCTTCGGTGAGATTCCCGGATGAATCTTTTACCCAGAGGGTGGAATCATAGGTACCATCGGGAAGTACTGTTCCATCGCTATTCTTTCCATCCCAGGTCACTTCTTTATCCAGGGTAAACTCTTTATACCCCATAAACAGGGCGGAGAAGAAGTTGACATCCGATTTCTCTTTATTCACATTTTCAACAACAATATTTCCCGTACTATCGGATATTTTTATACCATATTTCGGGACATATCCCTCTTTACTTTTTTCTTTAATGACTACGGTAAAGGTAAAACTTGCCGTATCCTGCACCCCGTCTCCATTCGGGGAAAGATATTGGGGACCTACCGTATTCACCGTAATTACCGGTTTTTCCTTCTGACCAAAGGAATAACAAAGCCCTTGTACAATAATAATAAGGACAATAATAAAAAGAATGCTCTTGCTCCTCATAAAATGCTCCTTTCCTTCCTTTATATATAATACTACTGCATTTACCCCGGTTAATCACAAACCGGGGTGAATTTATCTTTGCAAAAAGCAGAATTTATTCATCACCTTTATTTGTATCACAGCCGGAGAGTGTTAATCAATATATGTACTATATATATTACAGTATTGACTAAAAAAATACACCTTTTTACGGATATCGGGGTAAGATGAAGATTCAAGAAATCTGTATTAATTGTATTTCTCTGAATTGTTGGATTAATCTGAAGAGATCTGTCCGGGTGGGTACGCAAAACACATCGAAAAGAGATGATTTTTCTTCTCAAAGAACTTGCATAGAAATATAACTCTTATTATCATTTGTAATTCTTACGATCATCAAAATCCAGGAGGTTTGAAATGCTTAAAAAAATTCTGAATTTATTATTAGTTGGCCTTGCTCTTGCCGGATGCAGCCAGATAATGGAAGAGGGGGCGAGGGACTCGAGTGTCCAGTCTGATATGGAAGTTTATGAAATTATAGAAAATCCGGAATCCATACCAACAAGCCGCTATTATGATGATTGGCTGGAGCTCTACAAGCACGGTAACTGCACTCCGCCGGTAACCTATTATTATAACAGGTACTTTCAATCCAATCTCGGCGCTTATAAATGGAGTGATGGTTCTGGTATGAATGATAGTATCAGCACTATCGTCGTACCTTCCGGGTATGAGTCCGTGATTTTCGAACATGCCGGTTACAAAGGCAAAATGTATATTCTCTCGGCCAATTTCCCCGGCGGATATTGGGAGATGGGAGGGATGAATGATAAAGTGAGCTCTCTTGTATATTATAAAATAAATTCCAACTGGAGAAGTTATCACTATTTATCAAATTATCCCCATGAAGCAAGCACTTCTTATTCTCATGAATGCCAGGGAGTAACACATGACGATAATTATTGGTATATTTCCTCCAGATTTCACATACATAAAATACTACTCACCAGCAGTCTGTATGATTCCGGAGAAATTATTGCAGCCCGTCCGTATCATGGCTCTACTAAAATAGTTCCTAGCCCGACATATCCCGGCTACGCGAACATAAACACGCATATCGGAGATATCGATTATTACAATGGCGAAATTTATGCACCTATCGAAGATTTATTAATTCACAGTGAATATAACGGCAGGGAACAAATATATGCTTATAATGCGAATAAAGACAATGGTACAACACCCGTTAGATGGGGTTTCTTGAAACAACAAAACCGGGCTTCCTGGGTTGCCATTAATCCCCTGGATGGATATGTGTATTCATCTAAAAACAACGATACCAATATACTGTATGCATACGATCGGAATTTTGGAAAAGGTACTGATTTATGGCCGGTAAAAACCATCTATCTGGATATGCAAATCAATGCCCAAGGCGGCTGTTTTGATCCTGAGGGCTATCTTTATCTGACAGCATCTGATCCGGGCGGCATATTTGTTTTTAAATTAAGCGGGAATCAGGGGATCTTAGTCAGAACCATCGAGTTAAACGGGTATCAACCTGGGGGGACTTCAGGTGAAGAAACAGAAGGAATTACCTGGTGGGATCTGGATTCACGCTACAGATTTAGCAGTCTTGAGGGAGGGC
>JAFGRV010000586.1 GCA_016934975.1 Spirochaetales bacterium
CAAAATTGGAATTAAAAAAGTAATTTATGGATCTTTACACAGTTAGTTTGCGTACTCGGTGAGAAATTTTAGCTATTTATGCAAGCACCAGAACATTTTTCCCCTTTATTAATTATGTGGGGCATAAATTATCCACTGCACATAAGCTGTCTCCTCTCCAAAGCTATGAACCCAGGGGAAGGAATGTTTTTAGCAAAATTATAAGCAGGCACTTCCAGGATTTTGCAGATGTTTATGAAGAGAAATATGACCGGGAAAACTGGAATACCCGGATGAATTTTTATGAAAAATAAATTTGATTTAACAAAATATTATTATTAGAATTATTCAAAAGGATCGGAAAATGAAACATTTTACAAAACAATACAGGATGGCTTTTTATTACAAACTGAAAAATACTCGTAATCTTTTTATCTACTATATTATACTGGCGTTTTTTCTTGTAATTTTTGCATATCCCTTTTTTTTCCTGCTTATTACATCAACATTAAATACACATCAAATTTTTAAAACTCCACCGCCTTATTGGTTTGGTACTAATCTGGCAAATAATTTTGAGGAATTGAAAAATCACCTCTTTTTCTTCAGGTCGATCTTAAACAGCATTATTATTGCCGTATCTGCTATGATGACGAAAATATTTTTCTGCACAATGATCGGTTTTACTTTTGCCAAATATCAGTTTAAAGGAAAAGAATATTTCTTTGCTTTGGTCATGGCCACATTGATGATCCCGAACTTTCTTCAAATTATTCCGATGTATAAGATTATGATCCAATTCCGCTGGATAAACACATATTTGCCCCTGGTTGTACCGACGATGGCAGATTCATTCGGAATATTCTTAATGACCCAGTTTATTATTATTTTAGTTCCGGACCAAATTATCGAAGCCGCCAGAATGGATGGGCTTACGGGATTTCAGATACTACTTAAAATAATCTTTCCCATGGCAATGCCTGCGGTCATCGTCCTGGGAACTATTTCGTTAATCTTTTCATGGAATGATTTCATGATGGCGCTCATAATGCTTCCCGGGGAAGAAATGTTTACAGTCCCCATCGCGTTAACAATATTATACAAATACGTCGGTATTGGCCAGATCAATCAAGGAACCCTTCTGCTGGCAACAACATTAGCAACCTTGCCGATCCTGATTTTCTTTTTATTTTTTTCAAAAAAGATTATGAACAACTTTCTTTCCGGCATTTTAAAGGGATAGGAGCAGCATTACATGAAAATGAACAATATGTCATTACAAAAAAAAGAACCTTATATTTTCATAAGTTCATTTATTGTTCTTTTTTTAGTATTTCAATTATTCCCTATCCTTTATTCACTTTTATTATCAACCCATAATTGGTCGGGAATGGGAGATATGCAGTTTGTCGGTCTCGGTAATTATATTAATCTGTTAACTGATGATGCATTATTCCGGGACAGTCTTTTTTTTACCTTCTGGCTGCTCATATTCGGTTCCCTAACCCAGCATGTCTTTGCCATTCCCCTTGCAATTTTATTAAATAATAAATTAATTAAGGGGAGAGATGCTTTTCGAACCGCTTTTTTTCTCCCTTATATTACCAGTTCCATAGTTATCGCCCTGGTTTTTCAAACTTTTTTTAGCACGCGGTCGGGAATGGCCAACTTTATTCTCGGTTTATTGAATATTGATCCTGTTAACTGGCTGGGAGATTCCGCATTCCTTCCAATAGCCATTGCTATTGTAATTAACTGGAAATTTATCGGCTGGAATACAATAATTTATCTCGCCGGACTTCAATCCGTGCCGGAACAATTATATGAACAGGCAAGTCTTGATGGTGCATCAAAATGGACCCAGCACCGTTTCATCACTATCCCTCACATTATACCGGTAATTTTTTTAGCAGTGACCATAAGTATTATCGGGGGGATGAAAGTTTTTGACATACCTTATATTTTAGGCGGGTATGTTCAGGCTTCCCTGGGTATCAATAAAGCCTCGTCCACGGCAGCCCTTTACATAATATGGTTAATGCGGCGCGCAGGTAAATTGGGAAAGGGAAGTGCGGTCTCCTGGCTGCTCTTCGTAATCATCGTTATTTTAACATTATCCTACCGGAAAATACTCGATATAATACAAGCGGATAGAAAAGAATTCAGTAAAATCAAAAAAAATATAATGTGATTAAAATATAATTATACTCACTTAATTATAGTAACCCAAATAAGTTGAGTAGCGGTTACCATAAGTATTCGTAAAATACTCGAAATAATACATTCGGATAAAAATCAATAAAATGTTGGAACAGGCAATAAAAACCCACCTATTATAATTTATGATCGGAAGGTTTAAAAAAAAGCGGGATTCCCCGGGGAGGGATAATCCCGCTTGTCATTCCATCGAAAATTCTTTAATTCATAATCCCGCTTACCAGCCAAAATACCGGGGTATTCCAGTAAATAGTTATTTCATTGGTGGAATAACTGGATATTTCGTCAATGTAACATTTGGCAGGAGGCTGTCCCTGTAACCGAATTTTAGCTATAGGATCATTTAGACCCATATTGGGGCCGCCAACCACCATTCCAGGTACCGTTTTCCCCGTAGCAGTAGAGGGACGATGGTGAGTTTTGACCGGAAATTTGGAACCGAATCCGGTGATGTAGCTCTGCCCAAGCGCATTACGCCCAAGGAGGTAATGGAGGTGATCCAGAGCTTGTTCATAATACAATCGCTCCCCTGTTAATTCATAACCGATCAACAACATCACTCCATTATTGGATACGGTCATATTGCTCCCCCAGGGATACTTTGTCTCCAGGGAAATCCCATATCCATCTTTTAAGGAGTTTTGACTTATCAACTCAATCCTTTTCAATAAAACATCTTTGTATTGATTTTGCAGAGCAGGATCAACATTGGGATTTTCACTAAAAACATAGGATATAAGCGCGTAATCACCTACTACTCCCCATCCGAGCCCTTCCCAGGGGTTCTCTTGAAAGCTTTTTGTTAAGTAATCATGATACTCAGGCTTATCAGTGGCAAGAAATAGTTCCGTAGCAGCCCAAAAGCGCTCATCCCCCGACTGAGCACCTCCCAACGTACGATCATCTGACTCATTACTTCCATATTCACCGGTGATAATTCCCTCGGGATTTTTAAATCCCGGGGTGTCCGGATTTGCTTCCAGCCAGACCCAGGCCTTTTCAGCTGCTTCCAATAGCTGAGATGTCCAAATATCGTCCTTTTCCCGGTATAACCGGCTGGCCATGGCAGTAACAGCAGCAAAATCAGCTGTCGCAGTAGCAGAAATGGGAGAGACAAAAAGTGGATCGTCAAGAACATCGGGCATGGCATCCCGCTGAAATATTTCTGTTGTAAGCTTATGATAAACGCCCCCACTTTCTAAATCCTGCATCTTTAGAGACCAATTCAGTCCAAATGCAATCTGGTCTTCTATATCGGGTTTACCATTGCCGCTTTCAGGAATTCCCAGATCATCGGAACGTGTACTTTCTTCGTAAAACTCGCCAGCCAGCATCAGATCGGCCAGGGTTTTTGCCAGAGGTACGATATAACGCCCATAATCTCCGGCATCGTGCCATCCACCGATGGCTGAAAGATATTTATTTTCATTCCAAATCTTCGCATCCGCAGTATGACATGGAGAATGCGCCCATGTTCCCGCGAATTTTTTGGGCAATGCTTCTCCACAACGCTGATAATAAAGCATTTTTTGCAAGGCTTGCTGCAGATCTTTATAGGGTTGTTCCCGGATGACAAAATTGTGAGATTGCTCCAATCCCTCCACCTCTATATAATATTCCCCGGGAGTAGTTAAGGAGGAGAAATCGGCGATACAAAGAGTGTCCCGACTTGCCCGATCTTTTATAGGTAGAGATAAATCTCCCTGGAACACAGTCTCTTTGGTATGAACATCCTTCACTGAAAAGCTGCCTCCGGAATGAACAACCATCGCTTTTTTTGCTGAATCCGCTACATAGCCAATCTGGTCTACGCGAATAGGTATAATCTCTTTCATCACAAAAACCACTCCGCTTAGAGATAAAATAGAAAGGTTATCCACTTCCACTACATGGGATTTCATACGAGAGTCATAGTAGCCCAGGTTAAAGCAAAGCTTGGCAACATCATCTGTAGGTTCCTTCATGGTAAACTTCCCTTGAAAGGTTTTCATTTTCCTGGTCAAAGACACAGTCATCTGAAAATATCCGGTATAGGGAGCAGAATCCTTCTGGAGCCTTATTTGGATATTTCGGGGTACGGTAGAACTCATATCTACCTTCAATAAATATGTATTTCCCTGAATCATAGGGAGACCTCCATAAAACCCTTGAACATGCCAGGCATCTTTTCCCAAACTTTCAATTTTGTATTGGATCCGTCCCGATTCACCGGTCATAACAGCAGAGGCAGAGGCTGATTTCTCAGCGTGATACCCCCAGTTCTCCGTACCAGCAGAAGCATCTCCATTATATATCAGTTCCGCGGGCTCGACCTGCTCCCCGGAGGAAGTATCCTGACTGATACAGCTTCCCAGAATGAAAATCGATAATAAAATCAAAATGAAAGATAATACTAAATTTTTCATTGAAACCTCCTAATCCAAATAAGGATATTATTTATTGAACTCGAATTCCGTGAGTTCAAGCAGACTCATTGATAAAATAAAAAAAACTTCATATGGATTAAATTTACTAATCAAATTTTTAATGTTTTTCAATTTATTATATTCAATTATTTTATTGGCATTAAAGCCCAATCCCTCCAACTCATGAAATACTGGTATAAATTCTTCCATTTTATCTTTAAATAATACTATGAGCCGCTTTTCCATATTTATGAGTAAATTTTAATGTTTTACATATTTTTATGCAAGTAATTATTATTCCTCAAAATTGGAATTAAAAAAGTAATTTATGGATCTTTACACAGTTAGTTTGCGTACTCGGTGAGAAATTTTAGCTATTTATGCAAGCA
>JAFGRV010000587.1 GCA_016934975.1 Spirochaetales bacterium
ATTTCATGCTTTTCCGATATTATCTCGTATGTCCGGCTTTTTGCGGTCGGACTGGCCACGGTAAAGGTTGCGGAGGCGTTTAATGAAATGGCGGCCGGCGCCGGATTTGGTCCCTTCGGTGTTATCATAGCTGTTTTAATTTTGATTTTGGGGCATTCTCTTAATATGACGATGGCTGCCTTGTCCGTCATGGTGCACGGTATACGATTAAATATGCTTGAGTTTTCCGGACACATGGATCTGCAATGGGCCGGAACGAAATATAAACCATTTTCCTAAAAATTTATATAGTTTGATAAAAAATATTTGTTTTCAAAGAGAGGAGATAACATGTTAGATATAGGACAATTGGCATTTTCAGCCGCGCTTTCTTTCGCGGCAATAGGATCCGCCTGCGGAGTAGGTGTCGCCGGTATGGCTGCTGTAGGCGCCTGGAAAAAATGTTTCGCCCAGAATAAAAACGCTCCGTTTTTACTCATTATTTTTGTGGCTGCGCCATTAACACAGACACTCTATGGTTTTCTTTTAATGAACGCACTTAAAGACGCGGCAACTGCGGATGCTCTGGCTAAAGTAGGCATAGGTATGCTCGGTGGAATTGCCATGGGATTTTCCGCTTATTTCCAGGGAAAAGTCGGAGCTAATGCCTCTGATGCATTAGCAGAGACCGGTAAAGGCTTTGGAAATTATATCCTCACGGTTGGTATGGTAGAAACCGTAGCGCTTTTTGTTATGATTTTTTTGATTACTGCTTTGGGATAATGAAAACGAAGCAGGAACAGTTCTTTTTTATGACCCTGATTTAAGCGAGTTTTCCGCATAATCTTCTTTAAAAACAAGATTATGCGGAAAAATGGCGAAGCTCACCCTCGCAAGAAATCAGAAGTGTTCATAACTGCAACCTTTAATAAGATTAATATTTTTGGCTGCGGGCCTATCCTGGATAATAAACTTCAATGAGGTTAAATACCCTATAACTCTAAAAGTATAATTCCTTAAATACTTCAAGGTTAAAGTCTGATTGATTCCTCCTCTTATTCATGGTACTATCTTTTATATGTTGATGATTTTTTACAGGATTTCTTAAGCATAGATTGCGGCCCCTATCCGGGTGTTGATTCTGAAGCTCTCTGTAATAAAGATGGAAGAACCGGATTGGAATATGTCCTCAACAGGACGGAAGCCGCCGGAATGTACGTTTTATTAGATTTTCATACATGCAGCTCCTCTGCACTTGGCAGTGGTTTACCCGGGACTCCTTAGGCTGTTCCGGGTACTCTTTAAGCAGCTGATTTTACGATAATTCGAATAAATCTCAGGATAATACACTCTGGCAGGATACCTTTGTTTCTTATTTGATAAACAGGGGTATAAGGAGTAGTTTCTACTGGTGGTATTGATGGTGATGACTGGATAACCTGGAAAAGGAACAAACTCACGTTACTCCGGCGTCTGATGAACAAAAAACAGACTTGAAGGGAACTGTGTTCTTAATAAGTCAGGTCTGGTATTTTTTCATCACAGGTATTCACTTTTTAAATGAAGCAGAAGAATATCAGAGGTTTCCATTTAATACATTCCGGATTACCCGGCTTAACTCTTCAATTCTGAAAGGCTTCCGGACCATTCCGCAAAAACCATATTCTCTGTATCCGGATAAAACATTGTTTTCAGAATATCCACTGCATACGATCGCTTTCACCTCCGGATCAATTTCTTTCAGGTTTGTAAGAGTTTCTTCTCCACCCATACTCCCGGGGACTATAAGGTCGAGTATAACTGCGTCGTATTTTACTTTTTCCACGAGTGATCGGGTATATAATTCTAAAGCTTCATGTCCATTGGGTGCACTATCAACCTCATATCCCAATTCCATCAGCATCTTCTGAATAGTGGTCCGGACGATGTCATCATCATCCATGATAAGGAGTTTCCCACTGCCTTTCACCGTGGTTTCAACTTTTACCTGGGCTTTTACAGGATTTTCTGTTGATACCGGGAGATAGATACTGAAGGTTGTACCTTCTCCTTTTTTTGATGTCACTTCTATCGTGCCTTTATGTTTTCTTACTATTGAATATGCAATGGAAAGCCCGAGTCCGCTCCCGAAATTTTTAGTCGAAAAATAAGGATCAAATATTTTCGAAAGATTTTTTTTCTCGATTCCTTCACCAAAATCCCGCAATTCAATCTTCACATATTTCCCCGGTAGTAAATCGGGAATGGTATAATTTTCAATAATACTATTATAAGCCTTGATTTCAATCTTTCCTTTGTCACGCATAGCTTCTTTAGTATTTATGAGAAGATTTTGAAGTACTCTGCTCATTAATTTTTTATCGATACTCACCATCCATAGATCCCCGGGAATTCGGATTTCAAAATAAATGCCTGATCCGCTAAGAAAAAACGAACATGTTTCTTTAAGCCAGGTATTAATGTGATGTGTTTCCAAAAGAGGGGTACCGCCCTTGGAGAACGTGCTGAGTTGGGAGGTGAGGTCTTTTGCGGCAAGACCGGCTTTTTCCACTGATTCCAGTATTTCGAATAAGAATTCATTCTCTTCTGCATAACGTTTTCCGATACCAATGTTGCCGAGGATACTGGTAAGAATGTTGTTGAAATCATGAGCAATACCGCCGGAAAGAAGACTAATAGAATCCGCAAGCCCCGATTTTAATTTATAATCTTCCATTTTTTTTCTATCAGTAATATCTGTGCTTATAATGAGTACTTTCTCGATATAATTATTATTGAAAACAGGAATAAACTGAGTTTCGGACCAAAATTCCTGATTATCATTTTCAATTTTCTCTACGATCATCGATTGTTCTCCATTATTAAAAACATTATGAATAGATTCGATAACATTGTTTTTAAAAATGGTCTTTATTTCACTTAATTTTGTTTCACCTACTTCTATTTTAATTCCTCCTATTGAAGTATGATTACGGAGAGCTTTGTTCATGAGCGTTATTTTCATATCCCGGTCTACAACGATAAGAAATGCATTCAGGGCATCTATTGTCGCCTTGTATTCTGTTGATGTTTTTTTTAATTCTGCTTCTGCAAGATATCTTTTGTCAACCTCGTTTCTCAGTTCCTTTTTTTCTCTTTCATCATGTCCGACGAATACATATCCGATTATATCCCCGGTCCTGTTCATTATCTTTGAAATCGATAATATAACCGGGACTTCATTGCTTCCGGAGGTTGTAATACTGTTTTCAATATTATGCACGGTATTTTCTTTACTTCGTAACAAATTCATGATTTTGAGAACAGGAGCAGGATGAATAAATACTTCGCCGATAGACATATTTATCAGTTTATTAGGTGAAAAATCAAGGAGTAATTCTGTCTGCTTATTTGCTTTCAGTATTTTGCCTTCCGCATCAGTAATAATTGCAAAATCCATCATACTCATTATAATTTTTTCCGATGCCATTTGTGGTGTGACGATGAGGAGATTATATTTGACCATCGCATACCAGGTTCCCGTTATCCAGATTATACCGATGAGATGTGAAAATTCCGGAATAAAAATAGTGTCAATGTTCTTAAAAATAAAATCCAGTACAAGAGTGAGGATAAAAGAAAGACTAATACATATGAAAATAATACTCGCTTGTTTTTTAATGATTTTTAATTCAGTTTTTTTTGCATAGGAAATCAGAATAATCATAGAAAAAATATGTACAAAAGTATTATAGATAAAATATCCGACAGACCAGAAAGAAATATCGAGTACTGTTTTCCAGCCAAATTTTACATTAATGATGTCCGAGTATCCTACAAAACCTGTCATGTTTTTTATCAGGAGAATAAATGCAAAAATATATGCTCCACCTGAGATAATGCGGAATATTTTCTTCTTTGTTCCGGATACAATGTTAATACAAAAATGGATTATTATGGCCGGAATCACGAGAGGGCCGACTAAACCTATTCTAAACAATACGAAGGCAGTATTTTTATCCCTGGTGATGTATAAAAATGCGGCCATCATACACCATATGAAACCGAGGGTTACTATAGTGAAGAATAACCTGTTTTTAATAGCTTTCGGATTTTGTTTTAAAACATAGGCTCCTTGAAGCAAGTGAATAAGCCCCACGGTATATGATATAAGAAAAAATGTGTGCATTTTTTAAGTATATAAATAATAGGACGGTTATTTCAAGGGGGATGTCTCTTAAACCTTGAAATTTGCGGCTAAGAAAATTATACATAGGGCATTTTTCATCAACAGGCCGGAGCGATGAAGAAGAAGTTAAATTACCTGGAAGTTACTGAAAATCAGGAGAACCTGGAGAATTCTGCCGGTGTAGATCCGAAAAGGTATGCGGCGATACAGCGAGGAAATGTCAATTATGAATCCACATTTCTTTCACTTTTTTACAGACCAAGGTTTGTTGATGCCATTGTGGCTCTTTTTTAATAATTCCTTTTATCCATGAACCCTGAAAACCCCGGACCAGTTTTGAGGGGGCGGATTTTTCAGATAGGTAACGCACCGTTTAATATAGAGGAGTGGAATGATGTCATTCGGGAACACACCTCGTGCTTCTTTAAAATAAGTGAGGGCTTCTTTAAACTTTTGATCCTTAAATCTCCTCATTCCCGCATCAAGGATATCTCTTGTTTTCAGTTTTAATTCCTTAATATCGTCGGGATCGACTTCAAAGACTTCAAAAATTCTACATGGCTCTGTTCTTCCCTTTACGATAACAAGATCGATTTCCCGCATCAAAATCGATTGAGGCTGCGTAATATTCTGATAGGTCCATTCCGAAATAATAATCGAGGCTTTATAGAACTGTGTCAGTTTTTCCAATCTGGAAGCAAGATTCACGGAATCTCCGATAACTGTGGTATCAAGCCGTGTGGTACTCCCGACGGTTCCGAGCATCAAAGGACCGGTATTGATTCCGATTCCCATGTTTAAGGGCTCGTCCTGGTTATGTTCATGTGTGCTGTTAAACTCATCCAATTGGGATCTCATCCCGATCGCTGCTTTCACCGCCCTGTCTGCGGAAGAATTCGGCTCATTTTCATTTATTTCAAGGGGGGATTCGGAAAAAAGAGCCATGATCGCGTCACCGACATATTTATCAACAAAACCCTCATTCGCATTTATCGGGGACTCCATTCGTAACAAATATTTATTTAATAGATGAAAGCTATCCTCCGGGGACATTTCTTCCGAAAGATTGGTAAATTTCCGGATATCAGAGAAGAGAACAGACATACTCCGGGCAGAACTATCCCCGAGGGTAATGTCGATGGCAGATTCTTTGCCCAGGAGAGATAAAAATTGTGTGGGAACAAAACGAAAAAAGGCGTTTTTTTGCTGGGTGAGTTCTATGTTGAGCTTATCAACTTCTTTTTTGGTATCGACGAATCTGTATGCCGAGGTGAGGAACATGGAAAGTATATAGAGAACAACTCCTGTATTGGTAAGCCACATCGGGGGTTCATTTGCCAGATTAACAAAAATAATATCATAGGACGCGGTAATGACCACGAGACTTATACCGATAAGCAGGATCTTCGCATAGGTGTTTCCTTTTTTTACCGCGTATATAGTGAGTATAAGGAGATAAAAATTAATCGGGCTTACTAATGCGAGGAATAATACATTATTAATGAGAAAATATGCATCATTTACGGAAGGAGTCAAAATAAGGACAATACAACAGGCGGTAGTAATAATGGCAAGAACTCCTTTTACAATCCGGTTGGAATGGATGCGGTAAAAATCCTGAAAGAAAAAAGCTAAAAACATTTGGGCGAGGAATAATCCCGTGTACCATAATTTGGTTCCCATAAGGTATCCCAGAGGAAAGTCCTCGATGAAGAGACCTGTGGAATAGATTGATATTAAAAAAAATGCAATACAAATGTAGAGATTAAACCGCTCTTCCTTATTCCTGAGGTACATAAGTAAGAAATAAGAAGCAACAAGACTCGAAAGGAAAAAAAGTATCATCGGGATAAGAACATTAATCGTATACTGAAAAGAATAGTCATTGAGCCTGTCTTTATTGTTTGTTATAAAAGGAAGTTTCAGATCCCCGGCATCTTTTTCCGTATACACCCGCATAGAGATAACATTTTTGTCTCCGAAACGTATCAGCCCTTCCGGTATTATGTAAGTCCTGGGTATTGCCGAGGTCCCGAAATAATGGTCCGGGGGCATTGAACCGGATGTGCCGATGAGAGAACCATTAAAATAGAGATGAGTCGCGTCGGGAAGTTTTTGGGCAGCATATCCCAAGGCTTGTCCTCTGATATTCATGGAAACATAAAAACTTTTTCTGAACCAGAAGAAATTGGATGATGTAATATCAAAAGGAAAATTGGAAGCGGGAAAATCGACCCTTTCCCACGTCGAGTCATCATAATCCGGTAAAGCAAACTCCTTATTATCACCGACCCGGAATTTCCAATTATGTGAAAGATATGTACGTGAATCAAGGGTTTCCACCAGTTCATATTTTTTTTGAGATGAACTATCATCTGATGAACTATCATCTGATGAAGTATCATCTAAAAAAAATAGTGAATAAAAGCAGAGGTTGATGAGAAGAAGGGTATATAAAAATTTTTTATTCACCTTTTTATTAATACTCCTCTGTTTCGTTACATTATTTCCAATTGAGGTTGTCCTGCAAACTCCTTTGCGTACAAAAACGCAGCTTATTTTTTTTACATACAGGAACATCATGTAATAAAATAATGTAATTAAAGAAAAGTCAAGTATAAGAATATTTTTTTAATTATTCTCATTTTTTTTTCAGTTTTATTAAAAAAAGAGAACTTCCGGCATGCTATAAAAATATAAGTACAAAGAAACTGACAAACCTAAAAAAGTGGAATATATTGTATTAATGGCATCTCAAAAAACTCCTTTTTTAAATAGAGAAGTTTTTAGAGTTCCCCTTAATAGAAATCCCTTATCCGAAGGCGATTCTCTATCGAGAATATGAACAGGGACCCGAAGAAAAAAGTGTATCGGGTTACATTGAGGAATACTATGAGATGAAACAGGGAGATATATGTTGATAACGACTACAAATAGAAATTTTTTAAAATATATTGTTTTTATGGCATATTTGTGCTGCTTTCTTTACTATCCGGCTTTTACCGAAGATGTTGCAGTAGAAGGATATGACTACAGCCTCGATATTCCCGAAGGCTGGGAACTCTATGACGCGGAAGATCTGTCACGGATAACTTTTACAGATCCGACACATTCTATTATTCTACAGACAATCGTTTATCCCGGTGATAAATATTTTAAAGCATTGGAGATTTTTGATACAATAAAGAAGCAGCTTAAGGCAGAAGGGGAGGGAGCACGCTTTCTTTTTAATATGAAAGACTCTGTTATCGCTGAATTATCATTTAATACGAAAACCATTGCGACAAAGGGGTATTTTATTTTTATTAATGGGACCGACTATGATTATGTGATCTTTTGCTTTACCTCGGTTGATCAATATGACTCTTCTTTGGCCTTTATTTTATCCTCTCTTGATTCCTTTTCATTAAATAAACAAGGAAAGTTGCTGCCGGGACCAATAAGCCAATTTGTGTATCCCTTTCCCGGACCCCAACAAAAAGAGGTGGATCTTCCTTTTCAAAAAAAGAATCTTTCTCTTTTAATCGATGAGAATGAGTTTGAAGCGTCTCAGACGGTCATTGAACGGGAAGCTATCATACTTGCCACATATCAGGAATATAACCCGGAAGCGTGGGAGCGTTTTTTCAGGATGATATACAGGGATACCTATCACCGGCTGGATGTGCTTTATACAGCCCTTGAGATTGAATTCCAGAAACAGGGGAAAAATAAAAAAGAGATGATAGTAGCTATCCTCTCATGGTTACAGGATTTTACCTATACACGGACGGAAACCCTTGCAGACTTTCTTTCCCCTCTTACCGCTGCTTTCAGGCATGAAGGGGATTGCGATTCCCGGGCAATACTGTATCTCATACTTCTCCATCATATGAAGGCAGATGCCGTACTTTTTGTCTCTTCCAAATATTCTCATTCTGCCGTGGGGATTCACTATGATATTTTGAACCAACAAGGTGCATTTATGGAATTCGAAGGAAAAAAGTACCTTTATGCCGAACTTACTGCAAAAGTAGATATTGGGAAAATAGCCGCGGATGTTGCGGATCCATCGGGTTGGGTTATTTTCAGAGTTGGATATTGATAACAGCTCTTCTACCGACATATAAGGAATTATCTGCCTTAGTCCGGGGAGGAATTAACGGTCATCTCCTCCGCCATGAATAATCCCGCTTCCGTTATGACAGGCGCTGCATTTTTTAATATATGTGGCGTCTCCGGTGATACTCACAGGTAATTCATTATGCCCTGTCTTCAATAAACTTTTTCAGATCAATCGTATGTTGAAAGAACTCAGGTAAAGTCATCCGGCAAAGAAAAACCAATCCGTGTGCCGCCCTGACCCTGGGACTTTCATGAAAAGAGAAAAAATCTCTTCCCAGGCAGGTCTTTATAGATTGATATTGTTCCACCATAATTTTTTGTGAGAGCTTATAAAAGGGGCCGTCCAGTTCAGGGCTTGGAAAAGAAGCCTCCCGTTGTGACCCAAAGCAGTTTTCAAAGGTATGTTCTAAAATAGCCATTGAATTTAAAGAGACCGGGACATAGATATTCGCTTCCGCGGGATGGAAACGGTACCACACATTTCTATATCCCCATACTTCTATGTCAGGACGTTTTTTCTCGAACATCTTTAATGCCTCTGATATTCCCTGAAGCACTTTGTAATGAGTATCCGGTCCGCTTCCCTCCGGGTCAAGGGCAACTGTCACAATATCGGGATTCGTTTCTTCAAGGAGGGTGTAAATACGCAAGACATCATGCTGTTTTGATGGCATTTCTGAAAAAATATCACCTTTATAAAATCCCAATTGTAAATGCTTTACGGAATCCGAATGAAATCCGAAATGAGCCCACATCAGATCCGCTTCCCATTCTCTCATCATTCCCTTTAATTCCTGAATATAACCGATATCTTTCTTGCCCGGATATTGTGTGGAGCAGTATTGTTTCATTTCCGATATCCTGTTGGAAATCTGGGTGACATTGTTCTCTTCCAGAAGAATTGATAAATTTCTTAATAAACGCCGGGCTTCACCCGCGTCTTTCATGGATTGAGACCGGGCCGCAACGCCATCAAGATACTGATGAACATCCCTGTCTTTTCCGGTCTTGTTATGAGGCTGGAAATATCCCTCTTCCTGTAATTCTTTATATTCCCCGGTGAGCAGCCATTGTTCGAGCTTTGTCAGTAAATTAAGAACATACGAATTCGTCACCGCGGTGAATCCGCTGGTAGCGTAGGCAAAGGTATGCTTATTCGAATCAGGACGTACCAGATGGGCGATATAGGGAAGATAACCAAGCATGATGTCATCGTGATGAGGGGCCATGTGGAGAAAATTTTTGTCTGTGATTCTCATCCGCCCAGCATTTAATTTGTCAATGATCCCCTTTTTCACGTTGAGTAGTAATGTTCCGGGATCTCCGTCATATTTTTCACATATCACCGTGGTAAAAGGATCCGTTTTCAATTCTTCAATTTTAATATCCTCCAGCCGTTTATCCTTTCCCAGGGCATAATCGATAATATACTGGTCTTTCTGTACGCTCGAAAGTGTTGCTGATTTCTTTAAATTTTCGTATTGCCCTGCCACAAGTCTGCATCCTGCACCTTTGGTAATATAAAATCGTGCATTTTTCAGGTTGTTAAGAATCGTTGCGGGATACACATTATCTTTCGGGTGTTGAATCGCATCTGCCACTATACCTGCTTTTGCCTCACCGGCAGCAAAAATAAGGGCGGTAACATTGGGATTAAAGGTAATCGTAGAAAGTCCGATGGTAATCACAAGGCGTTTTCTCGCTATCTCCATGCCCCCCAAATCGGACGCCGCTGCTGCCTGGGTTTCATAATTGGTCTTTGTGAGTCTGGTCACCGAATAATAACTTGATCCCCGTACATTAAAAGCAATATGTCCATCCGGGCCGATTCCTCCTAAGAAAAAACCTATACCACCAAGGGAGCGAATCGAGTTTTCATAATTCATACACCATCTGTCAATCTGATGTATCGCTTCTTTCTGGAGTCTTTCTAAATTCGTTTTCGGTTGGTTCGTTCGTAAGGAGAGATCGACAATCTGATCCGGGAAGATATCCCCAATAGTTTTACCCTGAATAAAACCCATGGTTGAGATATCAATAAAAAGAGCTTTGTTCCTGTCTAAGCCGAAGTTTTCTATATAGAATTTATTTACGTAATAATAAAAACTATTTCTCTGTTCGGGATTAATGGGAAAAAATTCATCCATCTGAACAAAGTGCAGGTTTTTCAGACTTGGTTTCTTTGATATTTCGATACCGCTCGCTTCCAGTTCCTGTTTCACTTTCTTGTCTTCCCAATTGTTAAGGTAATGGGTCACCCACTTTATAAAATATTCGGGGGTTTTTCCCGTCGGCAGAGAAATCACTCCATCGGGATTTTCCAATACCCATTCCAGGAAACGTTGAGCCGTCATTTTCCCCAGGGAAGGGTAGTTATCAACCTCTATGACCGGTATATATTCATAATCAGGGTATATGAGTTTCCGTTTTGATGTGGTAAGCCAGAAATTTTCCACTTTCGAAGGAGTGGTTTCTCGTATATTTTTTTTCATGATCTGTTTTTTTCCTTTCTCGTTTCTTTATATCGTATATGGAACCTCAAAGATTTAATTATTCCTTATAAATAGCAGGAATTATGGAGAAAGTCCCTTCTTCCTCCGGGATTACCTCATCTAAAAATGGTAATTTTTAGAATTCTTCTCTATTATAAGATGAGAGTGTATATTGTGCAATAAAATAGAAAAAATAATAAGATACACTCTTGGAATAAATAGTATAATACTATTACGCAGGCTACGCCCGCAACCCAAACAATTTTTTATTTGATAGTACGATTCACTATCACTTTCCCCTCGATGCGGTCCTTGCCTTAGTCAACACAATAATGCGAAAGTTTCTTGATTCCATATAAAAGGGCCTTGTTTTTTAATGTAAAAACAAGGCCCCCGATAGTATTGCAACCTATGAATTGATTCCGCCGGGTAAAATCTCGCTAGCAGAATTCACTTATCAAACCGACATAGTATTGCGCTATCAATAATGCATCCACTATATCTGCGCACGCCCTTCGGGCTTTGCGTGCCCACGTCGTTTCACTCCTTTGGGCTTGGAGTTTTCTTCGAAAACTCCACACACTAACAGAATTCACTTATTAAACCCACATAATACTGTGCAACTAATAGGGCGTCCACTATATCTGCGCACGCCCTTCGGGCTTTGCGTGCCCACGTCGTTTCACTCCTTTGGGCTTAGAGTTTTTTTCAAAAACTCTATACGTTAACAGAATTCACTTATCAAACCCACATAATATTGCGCTATCAATAGCGCATCAACAATGTCTGCGCACGCCCTTCGGGCTTTGCGCTTGGAGTTTTTTTCAAAAACTCCACATACTAACAGAATTCACTTATCAAACCCACATAGTATTGGGCTATCAATAATGCATCCACTATATCCACACCACCGTCGCAGTTGACGTCGGCATTGTCAGGATTAAAAGTGGCCGGATTTAATCCGACGTATTCCTGGGCCACAAGCAAGGCGTCTACAATGTCGATGTTTCCGTCGTTATTAACATCCCCGGGACTTCCGCCGGTGGGAGGTGAGGTTGGGGTCGGAGTAGGTGTGGTTGTCGGGACCGGTGTCGCCGTGGGGAGGGGTGTTGCCGTCGGATCAGGGGTGGGTTCGGTTCCGCCGGGACCGTATCCCCAGCAGATAACGTCTCCCTGGTAATGAACCGTCATGTGATCCCAATCCGCAGGATTCAGTTTTCCCGGATCAAAGGACCAGTCATTTGCCTGGTTAAAAGTGACATGATTTGCCTGGTCAAAAAAACGGTTCTGGATCTGTCCGGTATTAGCCCCCGGTGGAAGGAGATTGCTTGCACCGGTTCCGCCGACCCATGTTGGGACATTAACCGTGGATTTAAACCCGATGTCCATGTATTGATAGGATCCCTCGCTTCCGAAGGAATAGGTGATGTTTGTTTGTCCCGAATCGGCATAATCGGAAATACCGGTGAGATTGCCGAGCTGTGGTTCCGAGGTAAACCAATACCGCAGAGTCACATCGGTGAGGGTTACACTTTCAATATCATCATTAAACAAGTAGGCGTCGAAACGTATTTCTCCGGTGGAACTGCCGGTATTCGTACATTTGTACCGGGCCCTCAGTTTGAGAGGAGGCGGGGGAAGGGTTGTTCCCGAGACTTCTTCCGAAGGAGTGCTCTGGTTTGAGCTTGTGTCAACGGAACAGACTTTATAATAATAGGTGGTTTGGGAATTCAGGCCTGTATCAATAAAATTACTCACAAGAGTATCTCCTGCATAGGTAGTGCTTCCCACGGAAAAGCCCGGCGATGGAGAGCGGTACACACGGTATTTGGAAAGATCGGCTTCGGAATTATCATACCAGTCGAGAGTGATACTGAATGAATCCACAGATGAAATGAGAAGGCCCCGGGGTGCACCCGGGGGGTCGGGGTCCGGGGTAAGGGTTGTTGCCGAGACCTGGGACGAAGGGGTTCCTTCATTAAAACTGTCGTCAACCGCTGTTACCCTGAAATAGTACACGGTCTGTGCCTGAAGGTCTGTAGCGGAAAAAGAACTTACAGTCGAAGTTCCAATCAGGGTTGATGCGCCCGGTGTAAACCCCGAAGTCCGGGATTGATAGATATTATAATGATCAAGATCGCTTTCACTGTTATCCTGCCAGTCCAGGTTCACCTGTGAACTCCCGATGGCAGTCGCCGAAAGACCCTGGGGCCGGGCCGGCGGCTCCTGATCTTTATACGGTTCATTTCCCCAGATACGGACTCCATCCCGGTATACCGGCATATTGGAATTCTTTGCAAGAGTGCTCCCCATACCTTGTAAAGAAAAATCATTTGATGAATCAAGTTTTCCTAAAAAGTTCGGGGTAGTAAAAATAATCCCGAATTGAAACTCCCTCTTGTTATAGAGTTGGACTCCATTATAATCTACTTCGAGATAATAAATCCGGTTAAGCTCATCCCACGGCTGAAAAGAAGTGGTGACAGTCCCGTCGCCCTTTTCATTCGTTACCGTCTCTATTTTCAGGTTGCTGAAATCATATCCCTGGTCAAATACATCCGAGAGGTCTGCGAAATAGCGGTAACTTAATGAACTCTCGAAATGAGGCGGATGCACCGAATGATTATGGATGTAGGCGGTCACCTGGAGCCTGTCATCAGCTTCTTTCTCTATTTTGGATTCCACATAAAATGCTTCGATCGGGGGCTCGGGGGTCGGTTCGGGATCGGGCATTGTGTCCGGACCAAAGAACCGGCGCATCCCTGCCATAGCCCCGACACATGCGGCGTTAAAATCGATGGAGACTTCGTTCTGTATGAAATCTTCCGTCGCGTCATTATGTTGATCATCTTCTCCCGGTCCGCCGACAAGTGCGCCGTAAAGCAGGTGTTTGTGTTCAGGCGGGTCATCCAGAAATCCGGTGTCAGATCCGTGCGCCGCGTCGTGGTGGGGGTGCCGGGGAGAATTGTTTCCGCATCCTACAATATAACAGCGGTTTAATGGGTTGGAGCCGAGGGCATAGGACATCTGGCTCGCCCCGAAATCCCGGTAAATTTCATTTTCTGCTGCCGGGAAATTGTTGTAAAATGCAAGTCCTGTAAGACCCATGGCTGTGGCATAGCGTAATGAACCCCACTCGTGAAGGTAGACTAATCCGGCAGGTGATTCCGCAATGTCATACATCATGGTTTCCAGGTTGAATTTCACTTGTTCTATAAATGCCGGATGTCCCGTAGCCCCGGCAGCAGCGATAAACGCTCCTGCCCAGACAGCGTCCCAGCATTGAGTCCATTGGTTTTCCCAGCTAATGCCGTTTTCGCGGTTTGTGTCATTGTCCAGGCCCGCGCATCCCGGGCTAATGATGGTATTAAAATCGTCAAGATAATACTCATCACCCGTGGCAATATAGAGCCAGATCGCTCCCCAGGCAAGGTCATCCCAGTAAATACTCGGGGGATAAAATGAAAGGCCGTCACTAAGGCCCAGGTTATTTCGTCCGAGGTTGAAGAGATCGATGGCATGGTCCAGGCATTCTGCGGAATAAGCCATATCGATATCCCGGTAATTAATGTACATTAACGCAAGGGCGGCTGCCGTTGAGCCGCAGACATCGGATGCAGGGTTTGATGGTGTACAGACGATAAGGTCCCTGGGGCATTTTTCATCGGATTGGAGTTCCGGGGGACCCCAGAAGGAGTGGTCTTTATCGGAACCGACGGAATAAAGAAACGTATTCGGTTCCGGGTGGCAGCGTATAAAGTAATCGGTTGCCCATTTTACGGCACGGAGAAGCCACTCTGCCTGTCCGGTTTCTTCGTATTCCGATTTAAACTCATAATATCCCCATCCAAGGGTGGATGCGGCATAAGCATTGGTAATGCCGAACTTAATATGGTCTCCCGCGTCATGATACCCTCCGCGGGCATCAATATACACGGATCCCCCTGAACTTAATGTGACTGTTCCGCCGTCGTTAACGTGGCAGTCACCCCGCCAGTTAAAACGGTTCTGCCCGGTAATATTGATTCCGCAAAAATTCGCATCATAAAAATTGATGGTCGCGGCAAGCATGGTAGCGTAATTATAAAGAGGTGCGCCCCCTGAGCCTGTCAACGGGATATCCTGCCAGGCCTGACCCCGTAGTGTAGCCAGGGGTATCATGATAAGCAGGAATAAAAAACAGGTTGATAAATACAGAGATTTTTTTTTCATCACTTTTTTTCCTTTCTTTCTTATTGTAGCGAAGTTTTCGCAACTTCTTGTTTTATTTGATTTGTTGTTCCTCAATTATATCATGTTTCATTAAAAATTGTTACTTTTTTTTCCATGAATAGTACTCCTTTTTATTTTGGCAGCTTTTATCTATTTCATAAGCTTTTACTTAATTACATAACTATTTTATGTTGGAGGTATTATGAAATATGTTTTTTTGATTACCGGTCTTTTTTTAATACTATTCATTACTGGGTGTCCTGTTACTGATGATGATTCGTCCGGTGATGGTTATCTTATTATTATTACTCATCATCTGGATTCCATAGGTTCTTACACCAACGTTGATATATACGAAGGTACATCTATTTATGTCGAAGGAGCAGATGTCCGGATTAATGATAAGCTACTTCCCGAGATCACATATCCCGGATATATCTATTACACGGGTTTTAATGTGGCAGGTAATAACTACGGTGATGAGGTCACCTTCACGATTTCCATCGATGGAGAAAGTATTTTGGAACAAACGATGAGAGTCCCTTCCTCCGAAGTAACGCTTACTGCTCCTGATTTCGATTGGTTTAACTTGGAAGTTTATGCAGTGAATACCATGGATCTTGATGATTTTAACGCTGGAAGTAGAAAACCAAATAACATTTCCCGTAATATGATATTTTTTTTGCTGTGCTTTTATAAATTGTCCTGTTAGAAATAAATTTATAAAAAAAGGAGCTGCCCCGGCCAACCGGCAAGGGCAGCTCTGTTAAATTTAAGCTGATCTAACTCCTGTTATTTCTTCCATATATGTACCTCCTTATAAAAATGAATTTTTAAAAACGTAACGCGTTACGGAATTTGTAGTCTTATCTATAGTTTCTCTATTAATTATTTTATTGGGATTTGTCTCGGATCAGCTTGATCAAAGTATCGCATATTTCAATTTATATGTCAAGTATATTAATACGAAACTTATAAAAAAATAATCATCTGATTGCAGGACATCATCTATTTTATGCAGTGTTTTGATTATACCCTTTTTAGATCCTTTTTTTAAATAGCAGCAATTTAAAAAAAATAGTAAAATTGTCAAAACAATTAGGTTTTAACCGGAGTATAAAATAATTTGGGGATTTTAAAAAGTTTAAAATACTTTCGCTTAACCATTATTCATCAAAATAGTATGTTTTATCCTTGAAAATACATTACGATTGTCTTAATCTTGTATACATACCCTTGTGGTTTCACATAATGGATGATTTAAGCGTACTAATAAAAGATGTAATCTCTGATGATAATTCCCTCGCACGCAAAAGTTTCTTTGAAATAGAGAAAGGAATAAAGAGTGATCTGTACTCTCAAGGGGAATTGGAAGAAATAGTACCGATCCTTGCCGAAGCAATCCCGGAAAAGACCATGAAATTCTGGCCTGTATTTTTACTTGCATTACTCGCTAAAAATAGAATAGATATCGGCGCTGCCGTTCCCAATCTGGAATTAAAATTGAATGTGTCATATCAAGAGGGGGGGAGAGATTTTGTGGTCCGCGCCCTGGATTCATATTATTATCACATTAAAAACGAACCGCAACTCGGTCCTCTCCCGGAATTAATTAAAATTAATGATTGGGAATTAAAAAAATACAGTAGAAGACCTTTTTATTCTTGCCTGGATATGGATTTAGCGGCTCAACACAAATCATTATTACCGTGTCCAATCTGCGGCGGTGTTGATACTAAAAAGACATTTTATTCGGAAGAAACTGTCGGGACGAATATAAGCGGGGCGGATATTTTTACCTATGAAATAGTATGTATGAGTTGTTTTATTTTTTCCGTATTTAGCACTGTAGATTCCTTCGGACCTACAGGATAATATTCACTATCAAAAGGAAGCCACCGCCGCCGTTCACGTAACGGAGTTCACGGAACGGACTTTGCAGGTGGTCTTTTACTCAGTCGTTCTGATACGAATGGACATATGATCCGTCATTTTTTTGTATGAAATTGTGTTAAAAATGTGAAAATTTTAAGATTCCCTGTAATGTTATTGGTGAATTCGGAAAAAAGCGTTACACTTACTAGTGAGATATTATGTAAGGAGAGAACTGATGGAGAAGAATGAAAAGGATAGTAATACAAAAACAAGACTCACCCGGATAGTATTAGGTGCTTTCACCGCCCTTTTTTATGGTATATTTTTCTTTATGGATTCGTTGCATTTGAATATCGATGCCGGGATCCCTCTTTTCGCAATGTGGGGAATTTATATTCCGGCAGTTGTGCTCACCGGTTTCAGGGCAAAACAACTTGGCAGATCCGCCGGGGGATGGGCGGTGGGAAGTTTTTTTACTGGCCTCATTCCTTCAATTGTCCTTTTATTTCTCGGGAAGAAGAAAACCGTATTAATTGCAGAAACCATTCAAAAACAGGTGAAAGAAGCGGATTCAAGGAAGGTAGAGCGGGCGATTTTAGCCTTTGCAAAAGAGAACAAAGGGTATGTATCGGTAAGCAATGCTGCTTTGGAAGCAGGTATTACAATGGAAGAAGCCCAGAAAGTCATGGATGAACTTGTTAAGAAAGGGTTTGCCCAATTGGAAGTAAAGTCTTCTGGTATTCTCATGTATGTTTTTCAGGATTTTCTGGAGGATGATTAAGAAGTAAACCGGGAGATCCTTAACATTTCATTTCCGTTTTTTTGAAATTCGTATGCTACCCGTTCTATTGTACACGAAAAAGCCTTATTCGAAGAAAAAGAATTATTATATCTTTTTATTATTTCCCCGACATATGAAGAGACCCGGGCATTCATATCCAATAATGGAAAGATACGGACTTCTTCCGAGACCCTGAGCATCTCATCAATCGCTTCAATATGAAAATCGAGGGTTAAATTATCAGTATATAAAAACAGGAAATGGGAAGATAATGCGAGTTCAAACTCTTTATCTTTAAAGGGGAGATGGGGCAATTCGGCAGAAATATATCGATTCTCTTTTTTACCATTTTCGAAATCAGCTAAGAATTTTTTCATGGAATCCATTCGTATCCGGCCCAACTCATCAACATCCTTTATTATGGTCCAATTAAATTTTTGAGTATTTTTTCTCGTCTGGCTTATAACATCCGCATATGTCTCGTTGATTCTCTGTTCAATATCTTTTGCAGATAATGAATAAATCGGATCGATTGATATGACACGCTTTCCTTTTTGGTTCATTATACTATTAAAACAAGCAGGACCATCACCGCAACCTAAAATTGCTTTATTCAGATCTGCCTGCGTCAGATGAAACATAGCTGTGTATTCCTCAAAGGATCTCCCCCAGGGGACAATTGTCGTATATTTAAAAGCCATTTCCGGTTGTCACTTTCTTACGGACTGTACCGTAAATTTTACGGATTATATGCTAAATCTTTCGTATTTTACCGTAAAATCTACGGATTATATCGTAAATTTGAATTGATAACGAATTTATATTCAAGGCTGATGTTATCTTGTTGCTACTATAGAGGAGGAAGCGTGTTGTGTCAATAATGCTTTTTCATGGGTTTATAGGGATTCCCCCATACGTAAATCTTCTTGCTTTTTCGCGGTTCTCTCGTATACTTTTACCTTATGAGTCAATTTTACTCAGTAATATTCCATTGTGCTTCATTTTATGATCTTTTGGGCCGAAAATTACATAGAGTAATATTTCAAAGATTATAGAGAACGAGGATTATGAATAGTAATCAGGAAAAAGCAGTCATATTTATTAAACGCCTTCTCATGAATCCGGCTTTAAAACAATTTGAAATACTCAGGAAAGAGGAACAGATTATTAATTTCCTTAATATGAATGCCAATAATCTTCTCCCAACACTCTCTTCGGATCAATTTTTTCCAAATATGACCTGGCAGCAGATATTTACCATTCTTTACACCTCGTTAGTTCTCATTATAAATGATTCTCTTTTTAAGGAACTTGAACTTCTTCTTAACAAAATTAATTACACCTTTGTTTCGTTTTTACGCCAGACAAATTATCCGCTTTCCAAATGCAGGGACCAGATATTCGATTTTGAAAAAAAGATATTGAATAAATTCGAGGCACGGAATTCCTTCCGAGGATCTTTCACCGCGGTAAAATTAAATATTACAGATAAATATATTGAACAAATTTTCAGGCGAAGGGAATACATACATTTTGAGCTTATAAAAGTACAGCGCTTAAAAATGAGTAAAGAGGAAATAAAGGACTTCATTAAGGCAACACTTCTGTTAAAGAATGGAATTCACCTCATTACAGTGGGTGGAGCGGACATGAGTGTGGGAAATGTCACGGATATTGTCCAGCGTCCTTTTGCAGATAAAGTAAGCACGATGCTTCAGGAGCAGTTGCGTCTCCTTCCTCCCGAACTTATTTCAAGTGCCGTGAACAGTAATCTCTCATTTTTGGAAAATAAGGATATGGAAACCACCTCACGTATAGCATCAGTCTTTTCCATGCGCTGTAAAAACTTTAATGAGTACAATAAAATCGACAGGGGGGCAGAGTCACCGGATAAAAGCTGGTTTAATATTGCACGGAGAAATTATAAGTTTTATGGGTTTGATATCAAACTTCTCGATGAATTATATAAAATTGCCGCGGAAAATAATTGGTAAGGATGCAGCGATTACAAAGTATAAGGTTATAAGATTGGTAAGGAAAATATGGAAAAAAATAAAATAAATATTTTTGAAGCCATTGTCACCGCAGTCATAGGTCTGGTGGTTATTCAGACTTTTTTGGAAGACTTCGCTGTTGTGATGAACTGGGACCTTACTGCCGCGAGAATCTTAATGATCACCGGTTTTTGTTTTGATCTCTTTTTTACCATCGAATTTCTTGTCCGGTTATATAATTCACGCTTCGAAAAAGGTGCTCTTTTTTATTTAATCCATGGTCAAGGGTGGGTTGATTTTTTCGCTTCCATACCCCTGCTGATTCTTGTCTCGGGACCCGTCATGATTTCATTCATCAGCTCCGAGACCGGCATGATGAATGGTCTTTCTTTTGCCGGTTTTTTGAGCATGTTAAAGCTCATTAAAACAATCCGTATTGCACGAATTTTACGGCTTTTACGAGTCATAAAAATATTTAAGAGCATCAAATACGCCGATTCTTCTATGGCCCAGCGGCATGTAAGGAAAATTATTACTATCGGTGTTTCCTGTCTTGTCATTTCTCTCCTCGTTTTTACGTTGATCTTTGAATCCTCTGTTCTCTCAAAAACCAGCGGATTGTACGATGTGCAGAAAAGTAAGATAGAATCATCCTTGGAAAAATCGGAAAAAGAAGGGAATTTTGATAAAATAATTTCGGGACTTTCACGATTTGATGCTTTTCACTCTATTTTAATTATCAAGCGAAATGGCCGTACACTCTATACACGGTATTCTAAAGAGATCTATGATTCCGAATTTAGTCAGGATGACTACGAATATAGAAAAAAAGGTGATCTGGAGATCTTTTTTGAGATCAAAGAAGAAAATAAAGCGATTGGGCGTATTCAGTCCGGAGACAGCCTTATTTTCTTCTTTATTGTTCTTGTCCTTATTCTCAGTCTTCTTTTCTTGTACAGTCCCCATTTTGCACTTACTATTTCAGATCCGGTATATGTCATGAAACGAGGGCTTGAAGAAAAAAGCTATAATCTGGAAGTCAAGATCCCCGAATTATACAAGGATGATGATATTTTTAAACTTGCAGCGCTCTACAATGAAGGGTATTTACCTTTAAAAGACAGGAATTTAAGTAGTGAAGAACACTCGGTTCTTGACGTCGGTCTTGCAGATTTAAAAACATTAATAGATGAAACGTGATAGTATCAATGCTCCAGGTCCTCATAGAAGTACACGGTCTCACCTCTCTCAAGGATAAAAGGCGAATTGTAAAGTCCCTGAAAGATAAACTTATCTCGAAATATAAACTTTCCGTCGCCGAGATCGATTACCATGATTCTTTACGTTTCATTCAGATTGGGGCCGCTTTGGTCTCGAACTCAAAAGTCCATGGTGAGGCAGTTCTTACTAAGATATTCAGGTATATAGAAGATAATGTTCCCGGACGGTTAATTGACTCATCTATGATGAGTGAAAAATATTAAAGTGATACCTATTGACTTTTTTTTATAGCCTCTATACTATATCCCAATAATATGTTTTTCCAATTGTAGTAAGTTTGTCATTTCCTGAGAATATCACTCATGACGCGGACACATGTTATAAGAGGAAATAACAAACTCAACACAATTGAGTATACAAATATAGATAATTGGAGTGATCATGGCTAGAGTATGTGAATTATGTGGTAGAGGCACAATATCCGGTCAAAATGTACCCAGAAAGGGACTTTCCCGAAAAAAAGGCGGAGGCGGTGTAAAGATAGGAGTCAGAACAAAACGGACTTTTAAAGTAAATTTGTTTTCCAAAGTGATTGACCGGGATGGATCCCGTCGAAAGACTAGAATTTGCAGCCGGTGTCTTCGTTCTCATTTTAAAGAAAAAGTATAATATAAGGGATACTGTCTTTTAACCCTTGTATGTTACATCAATTTTATGAGAGGTTCTTGCAAAAATTCTCTATTGCTATAACAAAAAATCGTAATGAAAACGAAGTAATTTCAAAAGCATTTTTTCGTGTAGCGAATATCCTTGTTTTGTAAAAGAATAAAAATACGCATGGTGAATAGTATTGCCGCGGCTTGTGTAAAAAGAGCTATGAGCACGGGCAGTGCATAAGTGATTATTTTTGTATAAGGTTGATGAGTTTCACGGGTTAGCTGGTGCAATGAAAACAGAGGCAGCCGAAGGCGGAGTACTTATTTAGCCGAGATAAGGTGTATATCTTTCAGGTCATAATAGTTTTTATAATTAAAATAATCTTCAAAAATATTCTCTGAAATAAGATTAAGCTTGAAATAATAGGTGAGGGGATTGTATTGCTTGTGATCTGTTGTTAATTCGAGCTCTATTTCTTTTTGAATGCCGCTTTTATGAGCCTCTAGAGGAAAAGGAAAAAAAGAAAATATTCCCGGTGTAATGGATGAGATGACATATGGATTCTGCCAGTTGGGATTTATCATTTTCATAAGATTTCCTTTTAAATAGAGGGAAATCCCAATATCATTCACCGGGGCAAAGGTTTTACTATCGAGCATTTTACCTGAAATGATCGGGAAATTGAAATAAAATCCTTCTTTCATGTCGGTTTTTGATATCTCTTTTCCATCGTGGGGAAAATGGGGGCGTTTTACTTTAATAACACGCTCAATCCCCTTATGGATAAGGGCGACAATATCCGCTTTCCGTTGAAGATTATCAAGGTAGTTCATTTTAAAGTGCGAAGCACCTCTGCTGGAAAATACATAGACCGGTTCAATTCTGTTAAGAACAAAACATACTGCATCTTTTAAACATTGCGAGCATGTACAAAAATGTGCTTTTTTTGACACTTCTTCATCCTGAAAAATCTCAAGAGCTGTTTCATGCACTATATCTTCAACAATGTTATGAATTTCCATTCTTTTTATTTTCCCTTCTCAGGTTTTGTATTTATATCAAAATCAAGGATTTTGGTTATAATTACTATACATTTTCTAAAATCTTTAAGAGTATCACGCAAAGAATAATAGTTAAGACCAGTATAGTATAATTTTGTATAAATTGAAAATAAAATTTCTTTATCGGCTTCAATAAAATTACAATAAGAACCGTATTCGTAGCAGATACGAAGGATTTCCTCTATCCGGGATTTTAAAAAGGAGATCGTTTTCAGTGAAAAAGAATAGGTATACGCAATTTCAATAAACCGTGAGTTCACATCAATATAAACACCACCGAGGAATTCCGTATTATTTTGCACTTCACATGTAAAGATACCATCGAGCTGTTCCGGGTTACGTACGGTAAACCCCAGTTCTTTAAAAAGAACTTTCGTCCTCTGTATCCGCTCTTCCAATTTATTTTTCATTTATACTCCTCGGTAACCGGTTTTCCCCGGCAAGCACATCAACCTTTTCGTTTAACGGTTTTCGTTATACTTATCCTTTTTTGTGGTACTCTCCTTGTTTATAACGTAAATGTTAATATCATGCAACCCCATCACGAAGGATAACTTCAAGATCTATACCTTTGACAGCTTCGAGAAGAGAGTCATCTCTTTTCACTGAAATAGAAATATGCCGCAGGGTCCTGACGAAATTTGATATGGTTTCCGGGGTAAAGACACTCCCGGAATCCTGAAACCGGATCTCCTCTCCTCCTTTAACATTTAGAACAGGGACATCTATTTCAAAAGAGATTCTTTCGGGTATATCAATAATAATATCTTCCGGATGAATTATTTTATGTGCTTTTTTCGACAATTCTTCGGCAATAATATTTTCCAGACCAATACGGGCTTCGAGTTTTTCAAGATGCTCATGTGAGGGATTATGGGGATTAAAGGGTGCGGAAAAAACCTGTTTGTACAGTATACGGGATGATACAAGGGTCAGCAAGGTGAAAGGGGGAAAATTATACTGTTGTGCAAGGGCAAAAAGAGAATGGTCCGTTACATGATAAAGGTGTTCCGGTTGTATTATCCGGTGAGTTAATCCGAGGAAAATTGCTTTTTTTACCATTGCCGTTGCGATGCGTACGGTTTTATGCCAGTAAACGGTTTTATACATAATATATTTGGAAAAAAGAAGGCTTTCTACAGATGAAAGTCCCTGTTCGGTGATGGTGAATCCTTTTTCCGTGTGAGGATGAATATCATTCATAATATAATCAACATCCTGTCTTCCATAGGGAATTCCACAAAAAAAAGCATCTCTGTTAAGATAATCGAGTTTATCCGGATCAAGGACCCCGGAGAGGAGATTGCGGAAAATGACAATGGATTGATTGTTATGGTTATGATAGTCTCTATCGATAATTCCCGCAACTGTTTCCGGATCAATAGAAAGCTCTTGTTTTATTCGGGATGAAAGACCAGGGGATAGAATCTTTTCCCTTGTAAGGCTCTCATGATTCCTGACAGAAAGTTCTTTTAAGGAATGAGCAAAGGGATAATGTCCAAGATCATGGAAAAGGGCTGCGCAGAGAAAGGCTTTTACCCCTTCCAGGGTAAGGGATAGAGATGGTGAACTTTTCAGGAGCCGGAGAATCATCTGTTTTGCCAGGTGAAAAACACCCAGGCTGTGATTAAACCGTGTATGAGTTGCTCCGGGATAAACGAGGTAGGCGGGACCGAGCTGTTTAATATGGTGGAGATTCTGGAATTCTTTGCATTGTATGAGATTGATGAGAGGACGGGAGAGATATATATGTTTCCATACGGGATCTCTGATCGGTTCCGTATAATCGTTTTCCAGATGTGTCAGTATTTTTGTTTTTTCACCCATATATGTTACGTTATAATAATACTACATGATAACGGAATCATTTCTTGATACGATTTTATTCAGGGAGTACTCGATTATTCCATCTGCCCCTGCTTTTATGAGTTGAGGTATTATTTCCCGGACCACCGATTCTTTCACCACCGATTCTATGGAGACCCAGTTCATATTATAGAGATTCGCAATGGTCGGGGCGTTTAATGAGGGAAGGATATTGATGGTTTCATCAAGCTTCTCTTTCGGGACATTCATTTTAATTCCCACCATGTTTTCCGCTTTGAGGGCGCCATTTAAAAGCATGGTAAGTTGACTTATTTTATTACGTTTCCATGAATCCTTCATGCTCGTGGTATTTGCTATGAGCTTTGTGTTTGTTTCCAGGAGTGTTTCGATTATTTTTAATCCGTGGGCGCGGATAGTGCTCCCTGTTTCAGTTACTTCAACGATTGCATCAACCAAACCTTCAACGACCTTTGCTTCAGTCGCTCCCCAGGAAAATTCAATATTAACAGGTATATTTCTATCCTTAAAATAATTTTTTGTAAAGTTTACAAGCTCGGTGGAAATGGTTTTACCTTGACAATCTGCAAGGGTTCTGATATCTGAATTCTCAGGTACTGCCAGAACCCATCGTGCTTTTTTTGTACTTACCTTTGAATAAATAAGATCGGAAATAATCTGTACTTCCGCGTTATATTCAAGTATCCAGTCCAATCCGGTAAGGCCGATGTCTAAAACGCCGCTTTCTACATAGCGCGCCATCTCCTGAGCCCTGACAAGAGAACACTTTATTTCATTATCATCGATTGTGGGAAAATAATTCCTTGAGGAAACTTTAATTTTCCATCCGGCGTGCTCAAATAGTTCGATCGTTGCGTCCTGGAGGCTCCCTTTGGGTATTCCAATTTTAATAAATTTATCCATGTTCTAAACTCCATATATATCTTCAGGATTAAATATTTTTTCACCGGAAATGGTAAGGACATCATTTTTAATAACCCGGTAAAAACAGCTTCTATATCCGGTATGACATGCGGCATCCCCGACCTGATGAATTTTTACAAGAATACAATCATTATCACAATCAATACGGATTTCCTTCACTTCCTGTATGTTTCCCGATGTTTCGCCTTTTTTCCATAAAGCATTTCTTGACCTGCTGAAATAGTGAACAATTCCGGTAGAGAGTGTTTTTTCCCAGGCCTCTTCGTTCATATACGCTAACATGAGGACCTCTCCGGAATCAGCATCCTGTGCAATTGCCGGAATCAGCCCTCCTGATTTTTTAAAATCCAGATTAATCATTCGTACTCCTTTGCTCATGTAATAAGAACCACCGTATCATATTACCGGTAAGAATTCTATCATATTTATTCGATTTTTTTTTAAATAACAGTACCGGAAGGAATTACCGCATTTTTGGGAATGATGATAATATTGTCTTTTATATAATAATCTCCAAAATCACCATCTTCTCTGGTAAAGTTATCGATTCCAATCCTGCAGACTTCACCGATCCGGGCGTTCTTATCAATGATTGCCCGCTTAACAATTGTCCCTTTCCCGATACCGATATCGGGAATCCCCGATTTTTTATTCCATTTCGTCTGTTCATCCGTTTCATAATAATCCGCACCCATACAAACAGCATTATCCAGGTGAGCCCCCGATTCGATAATAGTCCGTATTCCCACAATAGAATTCATGATTGTCGCGTTTGTAATAATACAGCCATCTGCCGTAAGAGACTGACTTGTCGTGCAAAAGTTAATCTTTGAAGCAGGGAGATCCCGCCTTCTGGTATAAACCGGCTTCTTTTCATTATAAAAATTAAATTTCGGCCGTATATCCGCAAGATTAATATTTGCTTCAAAAAAAGACTTTATCGATCCTATATCCACCCAATAATGATTAAATATATACGTATAGACATTTAATGTATCGATGCAGCAGGGTATTATTTCTTTACTTAAATCGGCCATCGTATTATCCAGAGAATTTTCCAAAACCCCTGCATTGAATATATAAATTCCCATGGAAGCGAGATATTCATTTTCAGGATATTTTACCGTCTGCCGGAAGTCTCTATCCTCGGGGATTTTCATCTCGGAAAAATCAACATTATGACCCGGTTTTTCCATGAATTTGGTGACTTTGAAATTTTTGTCCGCATGTATGAGTCCCAAATCAGCGGCTTTCTGTTTGGGAACCGGGGTTGATGCCAGGGTAATATCGGCTTTTTTTTCTATATGATATCTAAGAAACTTCATGAAATCCATGCGGTAGAGCTGATCTCCGGATAATATAATATAATAATCCGGAGAATGATCGTGAAGGTGAAGAAAGTTTTTGCGGACAGCATCGGCTGTTCCCTGATACCAGCCGGAATGTTCGTAGGTCTGTTCCGCGGCAAGGATTTCTACAAACCCGTGAGAAAAACTATCGAATGTATAGGTATGGGTAATATGATTATGAAGGGAGGATGAATTAAACTGTGTCAGAAGATAGATCTGTTTGTATCCGGAGTTAATACAGTTTGATATCGGTATATCTACTAAACGGTACTTGCCTCCAAAGGGGACAGCAGGCTTCGCTCTCATTTTTGTAAGGGGATACAACCGGGTCCCCTTCCCACCACTTAATACGACACATACAACTTGAGCCACATATTCTCCTTTAAAAATATTCTAAAGGATAGGGCCCTGCAAGTCAAGATAAGGAGGGAATAAAAGCGATTTTAAGTGATTATCCCCTTAAATCACCTTGATTGGCGAGCAAAACGAAATACTGCCCCGGATATATATTGATTCTCCCCCGGAATGATGATAGTATTACGAGTCGAGGCCGGGTATCTTCGATTGTATAAAAATGAGTTACAGATATGTGGAACGATGATAAATAAAATTATAGATGAATTAAAAAATGACAAGGTGTTTCTTAACTCTGTGGAGCATTGGGAAATCATTCCTCCAAAGCCGGGAAATTTCGTTGCTATTCCGGCGGATCTTGATGAGAGACTCAAGAATTCTCTCGTCAAACGCGGCTTAATGAGTCTTTATAGCCATCAGAAGATGTGTTACGATTCCGTGCGGGAAGGAAAAAATGTTGTTGTTGTCACCCCCACAGCCTCGGGAAAAACCCTCGCCTATAATCTTCCTGTTATGCAAACACTTTTGGAAGAACCGGAGGCACGTGCGCTGTACCTTTTTCCCACCAAGGCCCTTTCCCAGGATCAGCAGGCGGAACTGAATGACGTTGTCCTGGGGGGAGAAATACCGGTCAGGATTTTTACCTACGACGGAGATACCCCCCGGTCAATCCGAATGTCAGCGAGACAGGAGGGAAGAATTGTCATTACAAATCCCGATATGCTTCATACCGGAATCCTCCCGAATCATCCCAAATGGATTAAATTTCTTAAGTCCATCCGCTTTGTCGTTATCGATGAGGTTCATATTTACAGGGGGGTTTTCGGTTCTCACTTTTGCAATGTTGTGCGGCGCCTGAAAAGAATACTTTCGTTTTACGGCGCACACCCCCGGTTTATCTGCTGTTCGGCGACCATCGGTAATCCTCTGGAGCTTGCCCGGAAGATTATCGAAGAGCCTGCGGTCCTGATCGATGAAAACGGTGCCCCTTCCGGGGAACGGCATTTTATCCTCTATAATCCCCCGGTGGTGGATGAGGTCCAGGGAATTCGCCGGGGTGTTGTTCTGGAAGCACAAAAAATAGCGACAAACCTCCTTAAAAAAGGAGTAAAAACGATAGTCTTCGCGCGGTCCAGGGTCCGGACGGAACTGATCGTTTCATATATCAGGGATTCATTAAAAAATTTTTATACGGATAACGGAAGAATTACCGTTGCTTCCTACAGGGGCGGATACCTCCCCCATGAACGGCGGGCCATCGAAAAGGGATTGCGGGACGGTGAGATAAACGGGGTTGTTTCGACAAACGCCCTTGAACTCGGTATTGATATCGGGGGACTCGACGCCTCGGTCCTCGCCGGATTCCCCGGTTCCATTTCTTCGTCCTGGCAGCAGGCGGGGAGGGCAGGGCGAAAAAATACTCTCTCGTTTTCAATACTCATCGCCTCTGCCTCTCCTATCGATCAGTACATGGTGGGACATCACGGTTATTTCTTCGGTAAATCACCGGAGTCCGGTTTTATCGATCCCGATAACATATTTATTCTCATGGATCAACTGAAATGCGCGCTATTTGAACTTCCTTTTGAAGGAAACAGGTTTATTAATAAAGATGTCTCCGAATTACTCACCTATCTGGAAGAAAAGGGAGTGATCCGGTTTACCGGGAATAAATGGTATTGGTCGGACCGGACATACCCTGCGGAAAATGTATCCCTGCGGTCTGCATCACAGCACAATGTGATTATTATAAATACGACAAACGGCCGGAACCAGGTAATCGGGGAGATGGATATTCCTTCGGCAAAAATGCTCATCTTCGATCACGCGATTTATCTCCACGGCGGGGATCAATATATCGTGAAAAATCTTGATGTGGAAAATCTGAAGTGCTTTGTGGAAGAAACAAAGGTAAATTATTATACCGATTCAATCGTAAAAACGGATTTAAAAGTGCTTCATAAAGACAGTGAAATTCGTAAAGGAGCAATTCACTGTGCCATCGGCGATATTCTCGTACGGACACAGGTGATGAAGTTTAAAAAATTGAAATTTAAAACCCATGAGAATATCGGGTTTGGGGAAATTTCCCTTCCCCCGGAAGAGATGCACACCCGGAGTATCGTGCTTCTCTATAGCGAAGAGACAAAACCGGGAGAGACCTTTCTCTCACTCTCGGAGAATGAACAGGGAAATGTGATGCAGCGCCTCGGATATCTGATCAGGAATGTGGCCCCTCTTTTTCTTCTCTGTGATCCCCGGGATATCGGAGTCTCGGAACGGGTAAAAGACCCTTTCTTTAATACTCCCTGTCTTTATATTTACGATACCTATGCCGGTGGTACCGGGCTTTCCGAGGTTTTTTTAGAGAAACTCGAATCTATATTTGCAGCGGCCCACGGTCTTGTCTCCCGGTGTTTATGTGCCCATGGATGTCCCTCATGTATCGGTCCTGTGGGCCGGGATGATGTGAGTGAACATATCAAAGAACTGGTAACCGGTTTTCTTAAAAGTATGGGACAAGGCTGATATACTCAACTGTTTTTAAGTTTGTCATTTTCTATCATTATATAAGTGTAATTAATTCCACCTTTCTATGAAAGGATTAGTAACAGAAAATGACAAACTTACGATGATCGGAAATACGGACAATTTATAAAATTGTCCGTATAATTATATCCGCAGGAGAAAATTATGGGGGATTATTCTTCTTCCTCATTTAAAAGCAAACTCGCATATTTGGGTCTCCTTACCCCGAAACATTCGACAGACGAGGAAAAATCAAAACAGAAAAGATCAGTCTCCTTTATTCTTCCCAAATCATGGGACAAGGTGGGGGAATTTACCTATACAAAAATCGAGGGTGTAAAGAATCCCATCACTTTTTCCGATTATTCGATCTGTCCCCTTATTCCTCCGGAGAGTGAACCCGGGGAACTCCTTTTTTTCGATCTTGAGACTACCGGGCTTTCCGGCGGCGCGGGAACTCTTTGTTTTCTTATCGGGATCGGGAGAATACGTGAGGATATGTTTGAAATACGACAGATTTTTTTGTCCGACTTTCCCGGGGAAGGGGAGTTCCTCTCCGAGATTGCGCCTTTTTTCCGCAAAGAGAATCTCTTTGTGTCATTTAACGGGAAGAGTTTCGATTCCCATTTTATTAAAACCAGGTTTCTCATGAACCGGATGAAATGTGAAATCGAAAAGCAATTCGACCTCCTTCATGTTTCCCGCAGATTTTTTAAACATACCATCGGGAGTTGTTCCCTGGGCGATATAGAAGAAAAAGTTCTCTCTATTCACCGGGATAATGATGTGGACGGTTTCGAAGTGCCGGATATCTATTTTAATTTTCTCCAAACCGGAAATACTGCCGACTTAACCCGGGTTTTTGAACATAATTTTCAGGACATACTCTCTCTTGCACATCTCTTTCAGTGTATCTTAACCCTCTCCACCCCGGGGTCTCATCACTCTCTTTTAAATGTTGATGACTTTGCCCTGGGGCAATATTTTTTGGAATCGGGAAATGACGATGGCATCAACCTCCTCACCCGTGCGTATGAGAAGGGTGATATCCGGGCGGGAAAATATTTAAGTCTCTATTTTAAAAAAAAACAAGAGTGGGATAAAGCTGTTTTGATCTGGGAGAGAATGGTTTGTGATGTAAAAAGTTGTTTTGCCGTGATAGAGCTTGCAAAATATTATGAGCACCGGGAAAAAGACTACAAAAAAGCCCTTGTATGGGTGGAAAAGGTCTCTGATTTTAAGCTGCCCCTTTCGATGCAGGACCGGATTGAACTCATAAAGCGGAAAGAAAGAATATTAAAAAAAGTGGAAAACTCCTGATCTTGACTTTTATTCACATCGGTATATTCTTTAAGGAGAGAACGTACGAGGAGGACTAATATATGAAATATCTGATTTTGGGGCTCATTACAGCCATCATGTTTACCGGATGTGTCTCGAAGAACAGTAATAGCGGCAGAGTGAACGTATCGATTATAAAGACATATAAAGGAATGATTTCAGCCGGGTATGATGAGGATTTTAATGTACGAAAATTAGAACCCCTGGTGATAAAAACAGAGGAAGATTATGATAATTTTATCAGCCTGATCCCTGAATTTGAGATGACACCCGTATCCCCCGCACCGAAAAGTGATGATCCCCTGCTGAAAAAACCGGATATCGATTTTACAAAAGAGATGATCCTCGTCATTTTTTCATATGATGTCAATACGTTTATACCATGTGAGATAACGGCAGTGACTATTCAGAATAATGTTATGAAGGTTGATGCCGAGTATGCGGATCCGGACGAGGTTGATAGTGTTCAGAAAATAATTGATTACGGGCTGTATTTCGCTGTTGTTGTGCCGCTTTTTAACGGTGAAGTAATATATAATCTTGATACCGGAATGACGTGAAGGAGCAAAAATAGTATGCATTGGAATAAAATAAAAACTCATACACATTGTTTTTTAAGCGGTAGGGATTTTGAGACATCAGAAGTCGTTGGACTCTGTACTATTGAAGATGATGTGGCGGCATTAGCTCTCTCTGTTGGAAAAAATAACCGGTTCCATCAGATCGGCAGACCAAATGAAGATAGTGTCGGAGCCGTTTATTCCGGTGAAAAACACCTCTTTTTAGGTGTGGCAGCAGATTCACACTTTGGAGGACTTATGTCCGATGCCGTAGTGAAAACCTTTGTTGATACGGCCCTGGAGGGGGATTTTCCCGGATTTTTAAAAGATAATGATGCCAGGCAAAACCTGGCCATTTTTAAAAATTATGTGGTGGAACATATCAACATTGCCCTTGGAACAACCTTGGTGCACCTCACCACACAAAATCCCGGCCCTCCTGGGGCAACGACCTTGATTGTTGTTGTCGTGTGGAATGACAGATTCTATTTTGCTTCTATCGGTGATTCGGTTCTCTACTATGGCGGTCAGGGCTCCCTCAGGATTATAAATCCCAGGGAAAATAATTATCTTGATAATCATCGATTGAATCCCGGGATGCTTAATTTCGGAACCGGAGAAATAAACCAGGGTGCTGCAATTGTTTTAGCCACCGATGGGCTTCCGGAGTGTATTTATGGGGTGAATACCCTTACGCCCCGGGATATTGCTGCAAAACTGGACGCGTCTCCTACTGTCTCTGTGGGTAAATTGGTGGAACTTGCATTCTCAAAAGGCGGGGAGGATAACCTTGGCCTGGTGGTGTACCGTCACCGGGAATAATATTTTTTGGAAGATTTACCCGAAGGGTTTCCCCCGGGAAATTGAATTCATCACCAATCGACCGGGAAATAGTCGTTTAGAAATTGACCGCGCCAAAAACCGATGATCCTCTGTTTAAAAAACCTTGCATCGATTTATGACTTTAGCTATCATGAGTGACAAAGACCGATTATAAAAAAGAGGAAAAAGATATGAAAAAGATTTACCGATTTCTAGTGCTTGTGATTCTCATTCTGCCTGTGTCTTTACTATCAGTGTGTAAAAATCCACCGTCCGTACCATGGGAACAAACCAACGGACCATATGGCGGTTATATCCATTGCTTTGCAATTAATGGTAAGGATATTTTTACCGGCACCGAAGGCGGCGGCATTTTTCATTCTTCAAACAATGGTGCAAGCTGGAAAGAGATCAATTCCGGTTTAACAAACAAAAATGTCTATTCCCTTGCTGTCAGCAACAGGAATATCTTTGCAGGAACCGGCGGTGGTATTTTTGTTTCCACAAACAATGGTGTAAGTTGGGAGTTGATCGATCCGGAATTAACAAATACCCAGACTTTTTCTCTTGTTGTCAGTGGTCCGAATATTTTTGCCGGAACCAACAGCAGTGTATTTATTATTACCAACAATGGCACAACCTGGCGTGTTGTCGATTCCGGTTTGACAGTCAGTTCAGTCTATTCTATCGCCATAAGCGGCAAAAATATCTTTGCGGGAACTGAAAGAGGCGGAGTTTTTCTTTCTACCGACAATGGCACAACCTGGAGACCAGTTAATTCAGGACTGACAAATTCCTATATCACGTCCCTCGTGATTCACGGTTCAACAATTTTTGCAGGAACCTATGGCAGCGGTGTTTTTATGTCCACAAATAATGGCGCACACTGGGATGCGGTGAATTCAGATTTGACCGACCTTAATGTTATATCTCTTGCCGTCAGTGGTACGAGTATCTTCGCCGGCACCGGCAGCGGTGTTTTTATGTCCGGCAACAACGGCAGAAGTTGGAGTCTTCATAATTCAGGATTGATAAATACCTATGTCTACTCGCTTGCTGTCAGCGGCACGAATGTTTTCGCCGGAACGAATGGCGGGGGTGTTTTTCTTACCGAAAACAATGGTATACGCTGGACTGCGGTCAATTCAGGTCTGGCAAATACTTTTGTCGGATCTCTTGCGAAAAACAATACATATATTTTTGCAGGAACGAATGGAGCGGGTGTATTTCTTTCCGGCGACAGTGGCAAAACCTGGAAAGAAATTAATTCAGGTTTGACTCACCCTCATGTCTTCTCTCTTGCCGTAAGGGATGATAATATTTTTGCAGGAACGAATGGAGGGGGTATTTTTCTTTCTACTGATAATGGCACACATTGGAAGGAGGTCAATTCCGGTTTGACAAATACTCACGTTTACTCACTCGCTGTGAGCGGCACGAATATTTTTGCCGGAACCTTTGGGGATGGTGTTTTTCTCTCTACTGATAACGGCACAAACTGGAAAAGAATCTCTTCGGGTATGACAAATTCTAATGTCGGATCTCTTGCTGTCCGGGGAAAGAGTATCTTCGCCGGAACCTTTGGGGGGGGTGTTTTTCTTTCCACCGACAATGGCGCAAGCTGGCGTGCAATTAATTCAGGATTGACAAACACGCAGATTTTCTCTCTTGCCGTGACCAACGAAAAGATTTTTGCCGCAACCCCCGGCAATGGTGTTTTTCTCTCCACCAACAATGGCACAAGCTGGCGTGGGGTTAATAGTGGTCTGAGAAACAAAAGTATCAATGCACTCGTTGCCGGCGATAGAGCAATCTTCGCCGGAACTTATGGTGGCGGTGTATTTCTTTCCACCAACAATGGCGAACGCTGGAGTGCGGTGAATACAGGATTGATAAATATTGATGTCTATTCTCTTCTCCTGAGTAATGCGGATGTTTTTGCCGGAACGAATGGCAGGGGTGTGTGGAAACGGCCATTAAACTAAAATGATCATTATAATCAGGAGATTTTGTAATTATTCAGCTTATGTAATTAAAATCTTGATTGGAGTTTTAGAGTTTATATTTTTTTGGAACCGCAGATGCACGCAAATACACACGGATATTTTGATTCCACAAGGAAAGACCATTACTTTATTTGCGTTTATCAGCGTGAATCTGCGGTTACTTCTCAAAGCTAGATAGTTACAAGATTTTTAATAATTACCGGATTACATCTCCGGGATTGTCGATAAAAAAAGCCGCCCGCTGTTAAAAACGGGCGGCTTGATCAATTCTATCAGTAATCTCACTTAAAAATGTGGTTGTGTTGCCGCCTTATTCAAAACACAATCGGTGCTCAACGCAACTCCCTGCAATTCTAATATTGCGTAAAACCAAGATTACGGTTTTTGAGATTCTGAACGATAGTAGTAATAGCCGCAAGAGTATTCGCCTGATTTTCATGGAGCAATGGGTTTTGGCCCGCGCTCAAGTTGTTACACGAGTTAATGATTGACTGGGTGCTGGCACCGTTCCAGTCCTGTGGATCAATGCTCGGGGAAATGATCTGCAGTCCGAGATCTGAACACGCAGACTGTATGGTGGAGCTGCTTTCCAGATAAGGAAGCCGGATGACCCTGGGCTTTGGAAAGCCTGCATTCATGATAGCCTGGTTGCACTGGTTGAGGTCGTTATAAACCTGCTGATAGCCCCAGCTGCCCATGTGGGAGTGAGTTTGGCTATGGTTCTGGACGCTGAAGCCGGCGTTCTTATAGGCAGATGAGTTGCCGGGCATATTTTGGCCGATGACGAACATGGTGGCTTTACAGGCGCCCGCACTTGTAAGGGAATTGCAAAGGGATTGTGCATTACCGGTTGGGCCGTCATCAAAGGTGAGGTAAACATTACCGTTCGAGCCGCTGCATTCACTGCTGCCCGGGGGGGTTGTTGGTGCGGTTGTGGGTGCGGGAGTTGACGAGCCGGTATAAAATTCGATATATCCGTTACAGTGCAGCCATTCGCTGTATTCTCCCCCGCAGGCACCATTCATATAAACACCAGTATTAGTTACCTGATCTTCTGCCTGATATATTGTACCGTTAATAGTAGCAGAATCAACCTGAATATCCATACCGGTCTCAAGCTGATCATCATTCGTAAAAGCAACCCGGATTGTTCCGGTACCATTTGCACTGTAATCTGCATAACTTGTCGACATGGAGTATGTTGCTACTGCAGTTCCGTTTACCTGGATTTCCAGGTTTTCACCACCCATAGTACCTCTTGCCCGGACAGTAATATTACCACTGACTGATGTTGGTGCTGATGTTGGTGCTGATGTTGGGTCTGGTGTGCCTGGAACCGGTGTCGTCGAGCATGGGAAACTCGATATAAGGTTCACATAATACTGGGAGATGAGTAGCGCATCCACAATGTCAACATCTCCGGAACAGTCCACGTCCGCTTCACTTGCATAATAATTCGCAGGATTCAATCCCACGTACGCCTGGGCAATAAGAAGGGCGTCGACAATGTCGATTCCACCGCTGTGATTCGTGTCGCCCAGTGACTGGCCGAACGCCGCGAATGATGCGAGGATCAATGTCAGGACCAATAAAATTCTTTTCATAATTTACTCCTTTAATTTTTACTTGTATTCCTCATGCGTTTTATACCTTTCATTTGAGTTATAAAACCGTAAAAAATAATCAACATAGCAGAAAGCCGGAATGCATCCCACAGAGGGAGGCTCATGATTCCTCTTTCCCCGGGTACTATAATATACTTTACGGAAAATAATTACTTTCAAAACTAGGGTAAAAAAATAAAAATTTTAAGTTAAATGGGAAAAATTGCAGCTGTAAAGGAATCTTATTCTCATCATTTGCATTCAAAAAACCGGTGGAATATCAGGCAAGTAATGGATTTTCTTACATGATTATAAGTCATTTATCTTAAGTTGTTTTTAATTTTTTAATTTTTCGAAAAAAAATAGATCGAAGGTTTACTAGTTACCAGATTGTATATCCGATAACCTCCAACTCCGAGTTATTTGTTTTATGCAGTACTCATTCAAATTATGCCCATACCGAATATGGCAATAGACCATCCCCCTCCGGCATTAAGTATATGCCATACAGCAGTCTCAGCTTATTGTTTTGTCTCATTCTTCCGCGTAGTGTATCCCTCCGGGAGTTCATTGGGTGGACAATTTATTACGTCATCCCTGTCAGGACCGCAATCTTCAATAAAGGTTATATCAGCAAACTCATCCACAATGTA
>JAFGRV010000080.1 GCA_016934975.1 Spirochaetales bacterium
CCGGCGTCTTTCAGACGCATCTGCGTGCCTGCGGCCGCTCGGCCGATCTGCGGTTCCACCCTCTTTTTTCCGTATGAGGAATTTCTACTTCGGGACAATTTTCTTGACTTTATGGATAAATATGATACTCTTTTAGCAATCGCTTGTTCTTTTTTATATTATATGCGATAGAGTCAAAAACAGGAGAAAAAAAATGAAAAAAAAATATGTCTTCATTTTAATATTATTAATTTTTTCTATTCCTCTTTTTTCACAAAACTCACCGGGAGATGTCTGGTTTACACCTGCAACATTAAAGGTAATGGTAGGCATAGGTTTCACTACGGAGGTTCATGTAAACTCCGGAGAGCAGCAGCTTGGTGCCTATGGGTTTGATGTCACTTTTGACCAGACAATAATAACTCCAAATGTCTCGAAAGGAAACAACGGTGTCGAACCTGGACCTGATGGTTTTTTGGCAGCTGTCGGCCTGCCTACCCCCGGTCACCTTAGAATAAGTGGATTTGATACCATGGGAGAAGGTCCCGGAGCAGATCTCCATTTACTCACAGTCAACTGGAATGCGGATAATTTAGGGAGTACTCTTTTAACTAATAATGTTGAAAATTTTATAGATCCTGCAACTGATCCCATAGGAACTCCGAATGGAATCGCCGGAAGCGTTGAAGTCGTTGCCGTTTCCTCAATAGGTGATGTGAATCAAGATGGTTCTATCGATATTACCGATGCTTTAATTGTTGCGCAGTATTCCGTGGGATTGGATCCTCTGGAATTCACGGCACCACTGAATGCAGGTGATGCGAATATGAATGGAAGTGTCGATATCGTAGACGCTATGTTGATCGCCCAGTATTATGTCGGGTTACTTACGGAATTGCCCTGGCCGCCTGCCGGACTTACACCGGCACCGACACCAATAACCGAATTGACAGTTATTACTTTTCCCGATATATTTTTCGAATTAGCTGTAAGAGACGCAATTAATAAGCCATCCGGGGATATTTACGTTTCAGATGTTAACAAAATTACACATTTTGAGGCTAGAAATTTAATTACTAATATAAAAGGCATTGAACATTTTACTGCTTTGGAAGAATTAAGTTTATTTGGTAATGATAACCTCACTGATATAACACTCCTTGCAAATCTTACTTCCTTGACTTCCCTTAACCTGGCATATACGTCGGTAAGCAATCTCTCACCTCTTTCAGGACTTACATCTTTGAAAACACTTCTCTTATATAATAATGGGGATTTAGTTGATATTTCTCCCCTTGCAGGACTTACTTCCCTGATGGAACTCAGGTTGTCCGATGATTATAGTGTGGAGGACATCACCCCTTTGGAAAATTTAACCGGGTTAAAGATCTTAACTCTGGATAGATCCGGATTAACTGATATAACACCTTTATCAGGACTTACTGCGCTGGAACAGCTCTTTTTACAAAATAATAAAATAAGTGATATATCTCCATTAACTCATTGTACTGCATTAATCTGGCTGAATATAAGTGATAATACTATAAGCGATATGACTCCATTATCCGGGTGTACTGCCATGCAAAAGCTTTCTGCAAGTGGCAATACGATAAATGATATCACTTTTTTAGCTGATTTTACCAGGTTATCCGAACTCGAACTCGGCTCCATTACCGTAGATGATGTAACCCCTTTATCTCACTGTACAAATTTGACCTACCTTTCACTGCGGTCTGAAACATTAAGCAATGTAGCTCCTCTTTCGAATCTTACCGCTTTAAAAAGGCTTGTTATCGGTTCCAATATGAGTGATATTTCACCACTGTCGGGTCTCACTTCTTTGACACGACTAACTCTATCCGGAAATAACATAAGTGATATTTTACCTTTGGCAACACTTATTAATCTGAGTGAACTTGGATTATCATCAAATATGATCAGCGACCTTACTCCTTTAAAAAATCTTACCGGATTAGTAACTCTGGGGCTGGACAATAATCCGATAAGTAATATTTCATCCTTGGCAGGTCTTACAAATCTATCTTTTCTTTCCTTGAGATATACACTATTAGATGATGTAGACCATCTGATTACTCACTTTTCTTCATTACACTGTGATTTAATGATAAAAGGATGTAATTTTACTCATGAAGATATACAAAGATTAATAGCGGAATTACCAGACTGCACCATCAGGTTTTATCAATAATTCCGTACATACTATGAAATAATTCTGGTTTTATCCGAATCTCATCCGGATCGGAGGAGATTCTATGTGTGAACAATTGAAAATCGTTTTATAAGGGGAAATATAAATGATGACACAACAGCTTACTGTAATAGTGAAGATATTCCACTGAATAGTAAATCGGGGATTTAAAAAATTGTCAGTAAAGTATATTTTCTATTTGTAGTGGTGTTTACTATCAAAAGAAAACCCCCGCCGTTCCGTGAACGGACTGTGGAGGTGGTCTTTTTCTGATCCCAAAGGCAGGAAAAACAAGGTGAAAGATCAATATATCAATTGTAATGGAATAAAAACCAGGTATTGGCAGTCCGGGAAGGGTTCCCGGACTTTGGTTTTCATACATGGGATCGGTGGGAGTATTGAGTACTGGGAACCTCAGCTTGAAGCCTTCTCCAAAGATTTCACTGTCTATAGTCCGGATATGGTAGGCTTCGGATTAACGGAAAAACCGGATGTTCCCTATGGTTACCGTTATTTTGCACGGTTTCTTAAGTCTTTTTTTACAGCGGTTGGTATAGACCGGGCTTCCCTTATCGGTCATTCCCTCGGCGGAGGGATATGTCTTCAATTCGCGGTATATTATCCTGAAAATGTAGAGAGGCTGATACTTGAATCGAGCGGCGGATTAAGCAGGGAATTTACTTTTTCTCTCCGGGTACTCACATTACCCGTTATCGGTGAATTATTATTGCATATGTCTCTTAAAAACCCCCTGTCTTTAATAAAAGGTCTCTATTACAATACCTCAGTGGTCCGGGAAAGTTTGATAGATATCCTCACGCGGATGTTCAGGGAGCCTGGTGCCACCCGGGCATTTCTTACAACTTTACGAAATAATGCAACTCTCTTTAACGGGACAAAAGAGTCGATATCAGATATTATCAATCATCTGGACGGTATTACCGCCAGGACCCTGGTGATTTGGGGAAAGCAGGATAAGGTGATCCCTTTTCATGTATCGGAAATCGCATTACGGCATATAAAACAATCACGACTTTGGGCATTGGATAAATGTGGGCATGGTCCCCACCTGGATTATCCTCTTGAATTTAATAAAAAGGTAAAAGAGTTTTTATTGGAATAATGAAAAGAAAGGAGATGGAGAAGTCATGGATAAAGTGAACCGGGAAAAAATAGAGCAGATAATTAAAGACAGAAAGAGCGCACATCACACAATGATTTCAAAGGGTTCGGCTGTTTACAATGCATTTCTGCAAATGGAAAAGGCGACATACACAGACCGGGCATTACCTGCACGTACCAAAGAACTCATCGCCTTGGGCATTTCCGTTGTCATTAACTGTGAATCCTGTATGGAGTGGCATATAAATCAATCCTTGAAACATGGAGCCACAGAGGATCAGATCATTGAGGCAATAGAGGTGGGGATCGAGATGGGTGGAGGCCCGGCGACGGTATCGGGAAGGTTTGCTTTGCAGGTACTGGCATATTACCGGGAACAGAAAGGTGATGAAAAAAAGTCTTTATAATATCGATTGACCGGGCAAGGTATCAAGCTATTTTCTATCCCTGAAGTGCTGTTTTATAAATTGCAAGGAGGGTTTGATAGTATGCCCCCGGATCATTTATGTTTTCTATAAAACTTCGTGCATTTCTCCCCATCTCCGTAATTTTAGCCGGATCCGCAAGCAGATACTCAATTTTAGTACGTAATTCCTTGCTATTTCCCGGGTTAAAGGTTAATCCGGTCTCTTTTTCTTTGCATAATTCCGGTATTCCCCCAATATGGGACCCGATGACCGGTTTTCCCAGAGCAAAACTTTCCTGTATAGAATAAGGATAATTTTCGTATACCTCGGAAGGCAGGATAACAAACATAGCTTTTCTAATCTCTTCCTGTAATTCCTCTCCATGTTTATATCCTAAAAAGGATATATTTTTAATACTCTCCTTTTTAATTTTATCCAGGAGATCTCTTTTTAAGGGGCCGTCACCTATAATGTTTACATGAATGTGTTGAATATGTTTTACAGCATCCAGAAGGGTATATAACCCCTTTATTTTTATCAGCCGGCCAAAATAGACAATTGTACGTTCTTTCCATGTAACGGAGGGAAGAATCCGGCCGCAATCGAGATAATTCGGCACATGAAAAAAAGTTCCCTTGAGTCCCATCTCCTGAACCTTTTTCATAAGAAACCGGCTGGGGCAGATAAAATAGCGGACATATTTATATGTCTTAAGGACAAAGTGATGAAGATAACTTTCCATCGCCACAACCATGCTTTTATACAGTGAATCATTATGGCATTTATCTATTATGCAATGATAGAAATGTTTCCCTTTACATGCTTCACAAATTCTATCTTTGTGCAACATATTATACGAAGGACATACCATCTTAAAATCATGGAGGGTCATGACCACAGGAATCGACCGTTTCCGGAATTCATCGATAATCGAGGGAGAAAGTTGATGGTGTATATTATGAAGATGTGCAATATCAACAGGATATCTGTCTAATAATGCAGACAAGCGCTTTTTCGCTGTTGTTGAATATAAAACAGCACCAATTGATTTTAATGTATTCTTAACTCCGGAAATATGATGCAGGTTACTATACGGTACAAAATATGTGCTCAATGCGGATGTTCCATTTTCCGGATGCTCCATGGAAAAATGAATTACTTCATGATTCTGGGTAGTTAAAAGCGAATCGATAAAGTGAATGAGTGTCTCCGTATCACCAACAGAATAATGATAGTCGGGTTTGTTATTACTCGTTATCCCTTTAAAGGGATAAAATTTATTTACCTGTAGAATTCTCATAGTGTGGAAGTCCTTATATGAACAATTGGAAGTCGGCACCTGCCGACAATACACCATATATATACAATTGGAAGTCGGCTGCTGCCGACAATACACCTTATTTTAACAATTGGAAGTCGGCACCTGCCGACAATACACCTTATTTTAACA
>JAFGRV010000081.1 GCA_016934975.1 Spirochaetales bacterium
GATGTTACGAATTCTTACATTCTGGATAAACGGTTTTATACATTTTTATAAAACAATAAAAACCTATCAACCTGATATTATCATCATGGACATCGACACATGGATTTTCAGCCTTCCCCTCCTTTTCCTGGCACGGCATAAAAGACCTGTCATGATGATTGATTTCAGATCCCCGAATTATGATGTTGATGAAAATGTTTTTTCACCGAAAGATATGTTCAACCGGTTTCTCACATGGATTTGCTGCAAGTACACGGGAAAATTTTTATCCGGCCTCACGGTCATCACGGACCACTTTAAGAAATTTCTGGCAAAGCGGTATAAATTCCCTTTGTCTAAAATCGGCGTATGGACCTCCGGGGTAAATATACACGAGTTTACGTACAAAGAAAAATCATTACCCGCTTTTAAGCTCTTTACAGATAAGTTCATTCTTATGCAGCATGGTATAATCTCGAATGACTACAGCAGGGGTTTGGCCGAAACAATAAAAGCATTATCTTTACTGGATAGTCCCGGGATAATTCTTGTTCATTTCGGAAGCGGATTGTTCAGGGCAAAGGAAAAATTAATGGAATTGGCAAAAAACTTAGGAGTATCGGATAATGTGCTGTTCCTGGATCCGGTGGACCCTTCGGAGGTTCCTTATTATATAAGCAGGTGCGATTGCGGAATCCTGGCGTATCCTGACACGGAATACTGGAACTGCAATAATCCGATTAAATTACTCGAGTATCTCGCCTGCGGGAAACCTGTCATTGTCAGCGATATAGAATCCTTCCGGTCGGTACTTGGTGATTGTGAGAGTGCTTTTTATATCAAAGATAATAGTCCGGAGAATATAGCGTCTTGCTTAAGGCAAATAATGGCTATGAGAAAACAACTTCCTTCTGTGCAAGATAAAAGCAGGGAAATTGTAACACAATCTTATACCTGGGAAGCTCAGGCGGAAAAACTTTTAAATTTCATAATTCCCGAATGCAGGTAACAGTTATTTCACGATAATAAATGAGTGAATTGAATTCCCGGGGGAAAAGCAATATTAAAAATAATTGGTTTAAAAAAGGATGTATAGTATGAATATGTTTGAAATGTTGATAAAAGGATATTACTGTTTTTTAACGTTCCTTAAGCTGAAATTTTATCATGTTCACGTTACTTCTAATGTCAGAGGGAAAAAAGCATATATCTATAATAAAGGCACAATAAATCTTGGCAGTAAAGTGCATTTAAATTCATTCCCGAACGGCGAATGTTTTCGTACGGGATTACAAACATTATTCAGCGATGCCGTCATAACCATCGGGAATGACTGCATCTTAAATGGCACCATGGTGTATGCCAATGAAAAAGTGATCATTAAAGACAATTGTCTTTTCGGCCCCGGTACGGTAATCTGCGATAATGATTCACACCGGATATCCATCGATCCCGTAATCCGGCGTCAGAAACCCAAAAGCAGTCCCGTGATTATCGAGAAGAATGTCTGGATCGGGAGAAAATCACTGATCTTAAAAGGCGTCACCATCGGCGAAAATTCGATTGTCGCCGCCCATTCCGTGGTAACAAAAGATGTTCCACCCAATACACTTGTCGCGGGAAATCCGGCAAAAATCATAATGGAGATACATGATTAAGGTATACAATGAGCACAAAAATTGCTATTATATGACTGAATATGAAAAGACAATTTGTATCAACCCTCCTGTCAATTTTTATCATTTTAGTATTCATTTTATTTTTATTCTTCAATAAAATTCAAATCGGCTTAATTCTCGCAGGTTTATTTCTTCTCTTTACGTTATTTCTTTATATCTCAAGCATTTACGGATTACAGAAAATCTATATGAGTCTTCTGTACCTTACGATATTCTCAATACAATTCCCCATTTTTTTTATCGTGGGAGGTCGTTCAATTATGACTGTCACCACATTATTACTATTTATACTCTTTTTTATGAAAATCATCCTTCACTATTTTGAACCGGATTTCAGTCTCATCGAACATCCCCAGGAAAAAGCAGCCTTGATTTTGCTCTTTTTTATTGTCATTACGTTCATAGCAAGTCTGAAATCTATCGCCGGTTCCATGATATCAATACTTGAATCCCTTAAATTTATCACAAAATTCTCAAGCGGAATCATCCTCTTTATTTTGGTCTGTTCCACCCGGGAAATAAAAGTAAATAAAATCATCAACATCCTTCTCTTCTGCCTTGTCATACAATCCGGAATTTCCCTGGCCCAGGTCTCATTTCCCGGATATTTTTTTCCGGGACTCAATGAGGTTGATTTCTACAATATGTTTGGTTACCCCTCTGTCCGCGCCACAGGAACAATTTTCGATTATGAACTGCTTTCCGAATGGTATACAACCGGAATATTATTGAGTTTTCTTCTCTTTATGAAATCTAAAAAAAAGATATATCTTTTATGCATATTATCGTATTGCATCGGTATTCTCTGCACAAAAACCAGATCCGGAATATTTCTTTTAGGCCTCGCTTTCATTATTCTTATGGTTCTTTTAGTGATCTATAAAAAAATTGACCTGAAAACCCTTTTATTATTTCCCGCTCTCATTCTTTTTACTATAGTAATCCTTTTTGTTCTGGCACCCCGGATCGTGACCGGTTATATTACCAGGCTCGAACGCATAAGCGTCGACGGATTAAACAGAGGCTCCGTATGGGGGGAGGCGGAGGCACTTCTTAACAATAATATAAAACTATTCGGGAATGGCCTTGAGGATATCTCCGTAAAAAATAAAGAAAAACCGGGAACAATTAATAAAGGATTTTCCTTTCATTCTCTTTATTTGATGTCTTTGTATAAAATGGGTATCGCAGGTCTCGGTTCTTATTTTTTATTCTGGATTACACTCCTCGCGGGATTATTTTTATCCTTGTACAGGTACAGAGATTCATATTCCGCCGAATATGCCATTTTCTTCATTGTTATTATCCTCGTTACCTTAATCAACGGGATAAAGATCGAGCACACACGACTTTCACATACAATTCAATTTGTGTGGCTGCTCTATGCATTGGCAGCGGTTGTCATAAGACAGGAGAGGATTGAAATAAATTCTCAGGAGATAATAAATACCAGGCAAATAAAACAAGGTTCAACATTCTATCGAATGCCTTGACCGGTTATTTGTATCACCATCGCTATTGTAGAGCTCGATTTACCTGATGATGGTTAAAACACTCCATAAATCAACAGAATTCATTTACATAAGGAGGACTTTCAGTTGAAGTTATTTTCGTCGATTCATAAATTTTTAAGCTGGTGTAAAAGAAAATTTTACATGACCCCGGGACAATCACACCTCTGCTATATTTGCAGAAAGGGATTCTGGCATTTTTATCCCCACCGGAAAGGACAGAAGTCTGTTTCTCCGTTTATAAAAGAAATTGATGTTATACATAGTGATATTGAGCACTTCCTCTGTCCCCATTGCTATTGTCAGGACCGTGAGCGTCATCTTTTTATGTACTTTGACTCCTTACGATTATGGGATAAAATCAAAAACAGCAATGTTCTTCACATTGCACCTGAAAAAAATCTAAAAGAGAAGATCCAATCCCTCGGGCCAAAGGAATATATAAAAGGAGATCTTATTCCGGAAAGCGATGATGTCCAAAAGATTGATATTATGGCAATTCCTTTTCCCGGGGATTATTTTGATTTTATTATCTGCAACCACGTCCTGGAACATATCCCGGATGATAAAATCGGCATGTCAGAGCTTTACAGGGTTCTGAAACCGGGAGGGTATGCAATTTTACAAACACCGGTTTCCGGTTTTTTATCATATACTTTCGAGGACCCTTCGATTATAACAGAGAAGCAAAGAGCCTTTTTTTATGACAAAGAAGACCATGTGAGGGTGTTTGGCAGAGATTTTTATTCAAAAATCGAACAAACCGGGTTCTCCCTGGAATTAGTGAAACATGGTGATTTATTTTCTTCGGAGGATGCCGCTTATTACGGGGTAAATCAAAGAGAAGACTTAATTCTCGTAAAAAAAAATCTTTACAAAATCAAGTGACTATGATAATATACAGCAAGTTATAAAGAAAAATTTAGTTTAAAGAAATGTGAAAAATTAATCTATGAATGTAAGAACAAAAATCGCTATAATTGTTCCGGAACTCCTTCCCGTACCGCCGACTCAAGGCGGGGCAGTAGAGACATGGGTTCATGAAATCAGCAAGCATTTCAAACTCGATAATTATGAAATTTCCATTTTCTCACGGCCCACAACGGCAACTGACACGGATATAACGTATCATTATATCAGATGGTCGACCATGGACAGGGTGTTCAATAAAATCAAAAACCGCTGTTCTAAAAAAAATCCTTTACGCCACATCGCGAAAATACAGAATGTGTATGCCTATAGTAATAAAATTTCCCGGATATTAAAAAAGAAATCCTTCGATATTATTTACATACATAATGAACCGAATTTAATAAATACACTTAAATTTCCCAAAGGTTCCAGAGTAGTCCTTCATATGCATAATAATCATTTATGCGACAGGGCGTTACGATTCTTTTATAAAAAAACAATAAAAAAAACAGACAAGGTAATCTTTGTTTCTCAATTCCTCCGGAATGAAGCAGAGAAAATCTTCCCTCAGTATAAAAATAAATTTACGACTATCTATAATGGAACGGATACGGAATTATTTAAACCATATGACAGATCAAATATAAATGAACTTCTCTCTATGATAAAATTCGATAATAACTGTAAATATATTCTCTATACCGGACGGCTGAATCACGACAAAGGGGTGCACATTCTTATTGAGGCATTTAAAATAGTAAATAAAATGAGAGAAGATCTTAAACTCATCATATGCGGAACCTCGTGGTTTAAAAACGAGAAAAAAGATAAATATACCCGGCACCTGGAAAAAATCGCCTCCCCGGTTAAAGATTCTATTATTTTTACCGGTTTTCTCTCCCACGATCTGCTCTGTTACCTCTATTCTGCCGTTGATATCTTTGTATTCCCCGCGTTATGGCAGGAACCTTTTGGTCTTGTTCTCATCGAAGCCATGGCAGCGGAGACCTTTGTCATCGCTTCCAATGTAGGTGCAATTCCGGAAATCTTCCGGAACGAGGACCCGAATACTCTCTTTCCTTCCGGAAATATAACCGAACTCGTCAAAAAATTAATCTATTATCTTGATAATGGTGAAATCAGGAAGCAAATGGCAAAAGCACTTCGCCATAATGTCATTAATAATTTTACCTGGGAAAAAGTTTATAATAATGTGACCAGCACTTTCGAAGAATTATTATGAGTTTACTGATTCTCTATCCGGAATTTTCCGGGATAGGAGGTATAGCCAGGTATATTGATAACTTTTTCCTCCATTTACCTTCCGATTTCGAAAAAGTGTATCTCCTCACCGGTGACGAAGGATTAGAAACAAAGCAGTACAGAAATGTATCGATTATCAGCATTCCTTTAAAAAGAAGCAAGCTCGGCCTTCTTAAATGGAGCATCGAAGCAAGAAAAATAATTAAAAAGCTATATAAATCGGAAACAATTCGTGCATGTAATATACACATTCCGCCTTTAATTCCCGGACTTTTTATACCGGACATTCCTATTATCGTTACGGCACATACAACGTATCTGGGCCTTACGGGTAAATTTTATAATAAAAAATACTACACTTCTCAATATCATTTTCTGAGCTTTATTATTAAATATATAATGGAAAAGATTATCATACATCGTTCATGGAAAATAATAGTCCTTACCGAGCAGGGGAAAATGGAATTACTCAGGTATTCAACAAAAAAAGAGATGAGTATTATTCCAAATGGTGTGGATCCGGATATTTTTATTCCCGATCCGGAAACACAAAAAATATATGATGTGATCTTCTCAGGAAGAATCGAAAAGAGAAAAGGAAGTGATTCGTTAATTGATGTGTGCAGAGAATTGGTGAAGCAAAAACCCGGCATAAAAATATGCATTCTCGGCTACGGTGATGATTTTGAAAAAGTCCGCACCCGGCTGCATCCCTATAAAAATTCCGTTTTCTTTACCGGTAAAATCCCTCTTGATGAGGTTATCTCTTTCTACAGAAAAAGCAAAGTATATGCGTCTACGGCATATTACGAAGGCCTTCCAGGTACGTGTTTGGAGGCGATGAGTCTGGAACTCCCGGCTGTTACCTGGGATTTCCTGTTCTACAAAGGTCTTGTGGAAAATGAAAAAACCGGACTCCTTGCAGAACCGAATAATACCGGCGAAATGTCAAAAAAAATAATCTATTTATTGGATAATGTTGATGTAAGAACAGACCTTGGTAAAAAAGCCCGTCAAAGGGTACAACTAAATTATAACTGGAAAAACCTGACGGATAAAATAAGAAAATGCTACGAACAATAACTCCGGCCAATGCTCATCATAACCTATCCTATTTTTAAGAATAAGGAAGTTCCCGAAGGCCTCCTTATTTTCGTTTTTTGGACCCAAATAAAGACAACCTGGATTTTATTTCTGTCAGTTTTTGAACAATCTCCGGATCTGTTTTCATTGTTTTCATAAATTCGGAATAATATGCCATTCCCAGAGAAAGAATAATACTCATCCCAAGTATGATAATAACGAACATTTTCCGATGAGGACCGGATGTACGGATTGATATTTCGGGAGGATCCAGTACCTGTAAAATCGGTAATTCACTCTTTTCCTCAATTCTGGAGACTTCAAGCTGATTTATAAGGGTATTGTACAATGCTTCCTGTATCTCTAATTCACGTTTCAAGTCAAGATACTCTAAAGAAAGGTCCGGTAAATTATATTTGGGAATCATCACATTATCAAAAGAGTCATTTCCTTTTTCAATCGGTCCGTATAATAACTGGTTCAATTGTTTTTTCTTTTCCTGTAAATACAGCTTTAATTTCTGTTCTTTGGACTTCTCAATCTGTGTTTGCCTGATGATTTCCAATTCAACCTCAACTTCTATTATCTGGTTATACAACTCGGTAATTGAGGAAATAAGGGCGCTTGCTTCTACTTCCGGTAAAATCACACCCTCACTCTTTTGAAAACGAATAAAATGCTCCCTGGCTTGCTTCAATTTTTCTTCTACATCCTTCACCCTGTTTTCTATATGCTGCCGCTTTATTTTCGCTTTTGTCAGCATTAAACCATTATAAACTTTTCCCAATTGGGAAATAAACTCATCTACAATAGCCTTTGCTATTGCCGGATTATTATGGGTGTAGGATATGATGAGAAAGCCATTATCATCAAAATAAAACTGAGCATCCTTGATAATCAAATTCCGTAGAAGCGAATTATCCGGGGGTTTTTCTCCGGGATCATCATTCTCCCGGAATTGGTCCTGAGTATCAACCCCTTCGGGTTCCTCTTCCAATTCTTTCAGTTTCAGAATGATATGATCGATAATTGTATTACTTACCAGCAGCCCAAGAACCAGTTTATCATAGCTTTTTCTCTGTCCCAGGACAGTATATTCCTCCAGCGAGTTTGGAACAAAATAATCAACGGAACCATCGATAGGGATATTCGTATCAAGAAGAATAAGGGTAGCGGCAGAGGTGTAGACATCCGGGAACAGGAAATGATTCACTTTGAAAATCTTATGATAATAGAAAAACATTACCGCAAGCACCACTATAATGAGATTGATACCAATAATCATTTTCATTGATTTTGCCGGAACAAGAATAATGTCGAGAATAAAATTAGCTATTTTTGTACCTTTTTTTTCACTCATTCAAAGCTCTTTTCAATATCAACTATACTCACATATACTACTTTAAGCAACAGCCGGGGAAAGCTAAAATGTTTCACACTTTCAGATACCAAGACACAATGTGCATCACTCTCCCGTGAATGCGGATTTGGAACGAAGAATCAACAAACTGTTATTTCCCTTTTGAAATAAACGCCCCGGAACATAAATACAATTCATAAAAATCCGTGAAAATAAAATCAGGCCGCCATGCATAACCTTTTTAAGAATGGAAACTTTCCGAAATCTTTTATCCGGTTGTGAAGATACCTTTAAGACAGCTTGATTTTTAAAATCCTTTATTTTCTTTTCTCCGCATATTTTCCTTTTAAAAACCCGTAATATCTCCACCAAGGTGTAATAAAATCTCTCTGCCGCATACTTTACAGGAATCTCATGATAAACACTTTTTACAATTTCAAAACCGATGGAATTCAGATAGGATGTAAGAACCTTGTGAGAAAATTGATAAAGATGATATGGCGGCTCAGGGTGATCCCACATCCCGAAGGGTTTTGCCAATAAAATCCGCGTCAAAACAGAAACAAATCCCGATGCATTCGGTGTAAGGAGAACAAGATACCCGTCTTTTTTAAGCAACCGGAGGGATCTTTTAAGGGTGCTTAACGGATCAGGGAGATGCTCGATCAGATCAAGCATGGTAATAATATCAAAAGATTCCCGGCTGTCCACATCTTCGAGAATACCCTGTTTTACATTTTTTAATCCGTAATAGCTTTTCGCTCTTTCCACAGCCTCTTTACCGACATCAATCCCATACACATCATATCCCTGCTGCTTCGCACAATGCAAAAAGATACCCGAAGAACACCCTACATCCAGAAGTTTTCCTCCGGATTGAAAGGTTTTTATAACAGACAAAATCCGGTTAAACCCGCGGACTTTTTCCCGGTTTGACCTTTCATTTTCAGGATTTAGATGAAACTCTCCGGAGTAAAGTTTTTCAAGCTCTTTCTCCCGGGGGAAGGGCCATAAAAAGATCAAACAACAATCCAGGCATTGCCAGTTTTTATACTCGCTCTGCCGGGTAATACATTTCAGGTTTGTTGCATTACAGAGGGGACAACGGATTGATGGAGATGATTTCATAATTCTTTTATTTTCCGGGCCGGATTACCGGCGACCACGGTGTTATCCGGTACAGATTGATAAACAACCGAATTGGCGCCTACAATACTGTTCCTGCCGATGGAAACTCCTTTATGGATGAGAGCCCCGTACCCGATCCAGGCATTCTCACCGATCTCAACCGGCTTTGTTATAAGATTTTCATATTCATCCGCCTCACCCCTGCTGGTCTCTGAATGCCCGTTACAATCCATTATACAGACCATCGGCCCGAACAGGACATTATCGGCTATGGTAATTCTATCATAACACACAATACTTGTTCCCTGAAGATGAACATTATTACCGATTATGATTTTCCCTATTTTATCCGGGGTTGATTTTACAATGGTCATACGGATAAAGCTATTGGGAAACGCATTCAATGCACCGGACCACAATGTCACGTTATTGCCGAGACGTATTGCCCCATTAAAATCATTTTTATTGATTTTACTATCACAATGTGAGACATAACATATATAAGGAACTTCATCCAGTCTGATGTCCGTTCCCGCTATTATGCCTGTTTTTTCAAACTGTCGCTTAACAGACCATTGTTTTATCCTTTTTTTCACCTTTACCATAATGTGCGGTGTCGTTACCTTTGTATGGGGAGACACTATGATAAGACTGGAATAAAAATTATCTTTTTTCATTTTCTTTACCGGCATTCATTTTATATTCATGGCAGTTCATAAATAGGACTGCCATGATATCATTCTTTTCATTATGCTATTATTCTGGATATTCTTGTTTTTTAACAAGAATATCCGGAATAATAGCGAAACGCAGGTTCGCGTGAAATCATTAAGCTTTCACAACTGCAGCCTTGTCATAAATTAATTATTTAGGTTGCGGGCGTAGCCTGCGTAATGTATAATTATTATTATTGAACAGAAACGGGATTCAACTCCAGATAATTAAAATTCATATAGTTTGAATCGGCAACGAATTTAAGATTATAAATACCTTCTTCGATGTATGCGGTCATTCCCACATCCTGCCAGGCCTGCCACCCTGAGGAACTCCAGTCACCTGTTCCCTGAAACACAAGCTGTGCTCCGAGTACCTCGTTATTCAACTCAAAGTGAAAACCCAGGTTTCCGCTTGCAGCAGAGGCCATACGGGCATCCAGACGATATTGACCGGATTCATTTATTTCAATTGTATAGGAAAGCCATTCTCCCGCGAGTATCCATCCCACATTATAACCACCCCCGGCATCGATCGTCGTCTCAATAAAGACATCATCCGTCCGGTACAGCCCGGTGCTGTTGTGAGGTGCGATATCATGGTAACCGATACCTTCTCCCCCTTCATTATAATCTTCCGCTTCCAGACGGCCCCCGGTAAATCCACCTCCACCTGCCTCGGAACTTATTTCAATATAATTAATATTAAAATAATTACTATCCATGACAATCTTTAATTCCCGGATACCTTCCTCAAGATAAATTGGATTTGCCGAGACATTTATCCAGTTCTGCCATCCTCCTGTATTTTGAAAAACACAGGGACCGGTAATATCAACATTATTGCTTTCAATATGAAAGGTTGATGAAGTTCCATAGCCGGTGGACACCCGGGAAAGTATACGATAATATCCGCTTTGAGTTACATCAACCTCATACGCAAGCCATTCACCGGCATGGATCCATCCCACATTATAACCTTTGCCGATATCAGCGCATGGTTCGATAAAGACATCATCCGGACGAAAAAGACCGGTACTATTGTGAGGAGCGATATCATGATAGCCGATACCTTCTCCCCCGGGATTATAATTTTCAGCTTCGATTTTTCCCGGAATGAGAAATGGTCCGGCGTCATTATAATCCAACCGGATACTATCAAGATTAAAATGAGTCGTTTCCATACATATTTTTAATTCCGCGATCCCTGCCTGTAATGAAATACCTCTCCGGACGACTTCGATCCAGGCAAAATAACCCGCCGCATCCGTATTAAAGGTGATAGAGTCCGTAATATCAACCCCGTTTATTTCAACATGAAAACTTTCATCACTGGTATAATTCGATGCAACCCTCGCGGTTAACGTGTAGAGACCTGATTGAGCAACAGAAATATCATATGCCAGCCATTCGCCCGGATCGATCCATCCAATATTATATTCCCCCGGTTCACCCTCTGTTTCCTGAACATCAACATCTCCGTATCCCGGTACATTTCCTGAATTACCCGGTGTGGTATCGTGATAGCCGATCCCTTCTCCGCCGGATTTAAAATCTTCTCCGTAAATAGTTCCGGGAACAGGAATAAGATCCAATCCGCCGGTGGAACCGATCTGCCATTTCACACTTTCTTTTGTTAACTCTCCGTCATTCACAGACACATACCACTCATAATCACCATCCGGGTTTAAACCGGACCAGGGAGCTGAAACGGAAGATCCGCTGGATACATTTGATACTGTCTGTATTTCCGAATAGTCGTTCATGGTAAAATCGAGGTCAAATTCACTTGCATTTCCTGTTCTATATTGATTTAAATAAGGGGAATATGTTTTTACATACACTTTATTATCCCGGGGGCTGAATTCCATAAGACGAAGCCAGCCATTCCCGCCCATATCATCACTCTGATAATCTGCCAGGATTTGATAGACAGGATGTCCCTGCACAGGATCAATTTTCAACTGCTCATTATGAACATGTCCGCATAATACAAAACGGACATTCGGATTTGTCTCGATGAGATTAAGCCAGATATATTCCGAACTCTCCATAACATGAAGATTGCATCGTTCTCCGAAATAATCGAGATAAGAGTGTGTTGTGAGTATTGCTATGCGATCGGGATATGCCTTTAATACGGAATCCGCCCAGGTGAGAACATCAAAACCGGGAAAAAACTCCAGGTGTATCATGAGAAAGTCCAGTCCTCCTGCGGAAAAGAGTTGATAATTATTATCATTTTTATCCGCGGGATAATGCCCGCCATACCAGGGATACACACCCTCATAATCGGTATACGGAAAATAAATATTATATAAGTCTGCCGGTTCATCATGGTTCCCGGGAGCGAGACCGTACGGGATAATACCATCTAAAATACTCATACTCGTTTTGGCATTCTGCCATTGCGTTTCATTCTCATAATAATTAACGATATCTCCTTCATGGGACACAAATACAAGATTTAACACGTCTTTGTTATCTTTAATCCATTGTGTCTGAACCGTAAAAATAGCCGGATAAAAATCCGAATAGAATTGAGTATCCGGGAGTACGACAATTGTAAAATTGTCCTCTGCTTCCGGAATTTCTCTTCCCCAGAAAGTAACATCCAGTGAATCGCCTTGAGGATCAAATACGGAAGCAACAAGGTTTACAGATGTTGTTCCCGGCGTCACACCATTCGGAGGGGATTGTAATTGCGGTGCAACAGGGCTTGTATTTCCTGTCATTTCCTGAAGCATAAACACATCAAAGGCATATGCTTTTTCATCCACAGTACCGGGAGCAGCTGCTGCCCGGACAGTAAAGGTTCCGTCCAAAACCCGGATATTCGACCATCGGGCAACATATCCTTCATTAAAATTGCCGCCGGTATTAAAACTGACCTGAGTTTCGCTGACAATTGTCGTACCAGCAGAACTTACATTTTCGCACGAATCCGCACCCCGAAGGGTATAGAGTGTATATCTGTCTGTATAATAATCCCGGCATACGGATGTGGCAAAGGTATACAGTTTTTCCGGGTCCAGTCCGGAAAACGTAATTTCGACCCACCAACCCGGATCACCATAACTGATGACTCCCGTCATATCTGCAATATTTCCGAATAGTTCATATGCGTCTGTTCCGGTGGCACAGTCAGTCCCGGCCCAATCGATGGCAGACCAGACAACCGTACCACTCTGACTCATAATCGCCTTTATATTCGATTCCATACCGGTATTATAATCAAGAAGATATCCGGATGTTTCACCGGGAGAACCCTCCCCGATACCGATGGTCGTGACATTATCAGCCTTATATTGATTCTCCGGAGAATAAACACAATCATTATACGCAACAAAGGTAACACTTTGTCCGAAAACAAATAATGAATTGAATAATAAAAATAAGAATGGACATTTTTTCATAATAATAACTCCCTCTTTTTTATATTGTTTTTAATTTTTCTGTACGGTTTTTTAATTTAACTTCCCCCCAACAATAGGTTCGATTATCCCCTATTTCTTTTTATTTGTCTACTATTTTCTTCTATTTCCCGATTGTTAAGCGGTTTGATTAATCTTCCATCAGTTTACACTCATAAGTGACGCATAAACTCAATTTTATTGCTCTTGACTTACATTTCAATTTTGCTATAACATATTACGTATATGGATTATAAGGATTATTATGATACAATAAAACAAGTAGATGATGAGGAAACGGAGAAATATAAATTTCAGGACGAATGGTATAAAAAAGAAGAAAAGAATCAGGAAGAATATGAAGGTTTATCCTTTCGGGCAAAAAAAAGAAAAGAAAAATTAGCAAAAATCGCAAGGATTTCCATCATCAGCTCATCGATATTGTTTTTTGTTTTTGCACTTCTCTCTCTTCGAATTTTCGGAAGTGATAATTACTATACGGTAAAACGGGGAGAAGATCTTTCCAGTATTTCAAGAAAATTTAATGTCCCGTTGAATGTCTTTCGTAGTTTAAATAATATCCAGGCTCCTTCGGAAGCAAAAGAAAATGATAAAACAGATGTTAAAGAAGGCGAAAGAATAAAGATACCAACGTCTCATGATATTCATATTGTAAAAAGAGGAGAAACACTCTATGACATCTCCCAGTGTTACGGAGTGAAGCAATATGTATTAAGGGATTATAATAAAATTCAAGGTTCGAGAATTAAAGCAGGGGACAGGATCTTTATACCCCGGGTTCTTTCGGATATTCGAATTAGTGCAAATAATACAATCGGTCTCACACCTTTTATGGTCCAATACGAGATAGAAACCAATACACGGGACAGGATCAAGAGTTATTATTGGGATTTCGGTAATAACGATATTTCCTATTCAGAACGGCCTCTTTATACATACAAGGAAAAAGGCACATATAAAACAACGTTAACCGTGGTTGATGAGAACAATAATCACATTGAATCAAACACTATTACAATCAATGTACGCCGTCTTGCCAATATTCAGTTTAATACACCCGATTATTTTGAGATTGGGAATAAAGGTGATGTTATTTCATTACAGGCAAAAGCGATTGATAATGTAGGAGATCCGGTTGAGTTTAATTATAAATGTTCAATTACCGGAAATCCGCAGCTGATAAAACAGATAGGAACTTCCGATGAGTTTACCGTGATAGGTACCGGTTATTCAAAGATAACAGTGGAAGCAGAAGGATACAAACATACAGGATATTACTTTGTCAGTCCCATACCATCTGTTCAGGTCACACGAAATGATGTTAATTGGTACAAAACCCAGCATGATACCGGACATAATGGCAATTGCGGACCCACCTGCGTCTCCATGGCGATGTTATGGGCCAAAATGCTGAATATTCCCGTTAGAAAAATAAGAAGTTTAATCGGTTTTCCCAGTAAAGATGGGGGAGTTGGTTTTTATCTTCTTATCAGGACGCTCAAAAAATATCAGGTAAAAAATAATTACCTCAAAATTAACTCTATAAATGATATTTTTGATGCGATTGATGAAGGCAAAATTGTTATGATTCTTTATAATAGCGGTTCCATTTCCATGCAAAAAGGTAATATCAAAGAAAATTTATATGGAAAATATTACACCGACGAAGGCGGACATTACAGCATTATCAAAGGATACAGTCTTAATAAAAAATATTTTGTTGTCTATGATCCGATTCCGGAAGACTGGTGGCAAAATAGATTCCGGTATGCCGACGGAGAGAGCATGGCAGGCAGAAACAGGTATTATGCAGTAAACGAGGTCTGGAATTCTTTGAGTAAACACATGCTTGTCATAGAACGGGATTAATAAATCTAAAATTCTTCTTGCCCTTAACATGCGTTAAGTATATAATCATTTATAATGCCCGGAATCATTATTTTACCGGATACGGAAAAAAAGCTCGATATCCTCTCTGCCTCGGCTCAACACGATGTATGTCTCGCCTCGTGCAATTCAAATTCCGGGGGAGGAACGGGAAGAAGACGAAATCCGGCAGACCCGATGAAACGATGGATCTACCCTGCACATTTACCGGGAAACGGTCATGTCGGGATCCTCAAGGTATTACAGACGAATCTCTGTGAAAAAAATTGTTCCTACTGTTCCATTGGAGCTCACAGGGACAGCGAGGCACGGGTAGGCTTTACTCCGAATGAGCTGGCTTCCGCGTTTATGAATATGGTCTATAAGCATCATGTTCATGGAATTTTTATATCATCCGGAATGGGTCTTAATGCTTGTTCGGTAATGGACAGAATTATTCATACGGCAGAACTCCTGAGATTTTCCTATAATTTTAAGGGGTATATTCACCTGAAAATCCTCCCGGGGGTAAGTCATTCACATATCGAACGGGCAGCAGCGCTTGCCGATAGAGTTTCGATCAATCTTGAAGCACCGACCAGTGATTATCTTGAAAAAATTGCTCCGAACAAAAACCTTGCACATGACCTTATCACCAGGATGAAATGGGCAGGATCGCTCATTCAAAGGGGAACCCGGGCGAAGAGTCAGACAACACAATTCGTCGTCGGAGCAGAACAGGAAACCGATTTAGATATACTCAAAACCGTAGACTGGATTTATAGAGAACTCTTTGTTTACCGTTCCTATTTCTCGTCATATCAATCTGCAGAAAATAAAGCACTCTGCAATCAGGACGGTCTTTTACGGGAACACAGGCTTTATCAGACTGATTTTCTTATGCGTGGGTATGGATTCCGGTTACATGATCTGGTTTTTGATAAAGATGGCAGGCTTCCGCTCTCCGTAGACCCTAAAACCGCTTATGCCCGGGTTCATCCGGATATTTACCCGGTGGATATTAATAAAGCAGATGAGAATCGTCTCCTTAAGGTGCCCGGCATCGGCCCTGTCGCTGCCCGAAGAATTATCGCGTTACGTAAAGAAAAGGCCTTCTGTTGTGTGAAGGATTTAAAAATAACAGGTGCAGTCTTATCCCGCCTTGCCTCATATGTGGAATTTTCCGGTAAAAAAGATAAATTGAGTGACTATACACAAGGCTACCTTTTTGAAAATAGCCCGGAAACCGGATGGATAAGCGGATGTGAACCCTATCAAAAAGAAAAAATACAGGACTCACCGATACCTGGTCAGAAAACAGGTTACAGTTTCCCCGGTCAAAAAAGAAAACGCCTTAACTACACGACGACAGGAAATCCGGTATACTGCAAATAGTAATTTGCTGAAGTGTAAACAGTAGTTTACTGAAGTGCTGGTGAGAATTATCTGTTAATCATCTCTTCACGCCGGGGGCCGACAGAGATCCACTTTATGGGAAATTCTATAAGCTCTTCTATGGCA
>JAFGRV010000588.1 GCA_016934975.1 Spirochaetales bacterium
CAACTGCAAGGTCATTGCCCATCTGTTCACCATAGAATCTATCCTTAACATCATATTTTCTTAAACAGGTTGGCCATTTCCAGTGCAGACTCGGCCGCGCTGAAGCCTTTGTTGCCTGCTTTTGTTCCGGCACGCTCAATGGCTTGTTCGATATTTTCCGTTGTCAGGACCCCGAAGAGAACAGGGATATCATGATGCATGGAAACCTGGGCAATGCCCTTTGAAGTTTCCGCCGCGATATAATCAAAATGAGTCGTCGATCCACGGATGAGTGTTCCAAGACAAATAATTGCGTCATACTTTTTGGATTTTGCAAGCCTCTGTGCGGCTACAGGAATCTCGAATGAACCCGGAACCCAGATGATCTCAATATCACTCTTTTTTACCTGGTGTCTTTTTAGGCAGTCAATCGCGCCTTCAAGGAGTTTTTGTGAAATAAACTCATTAAACCTGGAGACGACAATTCCGAACCGGAGGTCAGTTCCGATGAGGTCTCCTTCAAATACCTTGATAGTATCATTTTCCATAGTTGTACTCCTCATGTAATATTTATTATATGTCCTAATTTATCTTTTTTTGTCTTAAGATAAAATTCATTTGTGGGCAGCGGTTTTATCTCTATTGAAATCCTTTCTGTCACAGTAAGACCAAAGCCCGAAAGACCTGCAATCTTTCTTGGATTATTAGTGAGAAGATGGATAGAAGTCAACCCCAGATCTACTAATATTTGAGCCCCCACACCATAATCACGGAGATCCGGGGCAAAGCCCAGGGCTTCGTTTGCCTCGACCGTATCTTTTCCTTTGTCCTGAAGTTCATATGCTTTTAATTTATGTAGAAGACCGATCCCCCGCCCCTCCTGGCGCATATAAAGGAGAACTCCACATCCTCTCTCCTGAATCTGTGATAACGCATAAGCGAGCTGGGCCCCGCAATCACAACGGACCGAGCCGAGGGCATCACCAGTGAGACATTCCGAATGAACCCGCACTAAAACATCTTTTTTGTCCTTTACGTCACCTTTCACTAAGGCAATATGACACTGACCATCGATAAGCGATTCGTATGCAGTTGCAGTAAACTCTCCGTAACTTGTCGGTAATTCCGTCACTGCAACTTTTTTTATCAGCTTTTCTTTTTTTGTCCGGTATTTTATTAAATCGACGATAGTAATAATATTTAGATTATGCAATTTGGCGAATTCGACAAGCTGCGGCAGCCGGGCCATGGTCCCGTCATCATTCATGATTTCACAAATTACTCCTGCGGGAAAAAATCCCGCCAGCTCGGCAAGATCCACGGCTGCTTCCGTATGGCCCGCCCGTTTAAGCACCCCGCCTTTTACATAACGTAAGGGGAAAATATGCCCGGGTCTTACAAAGTCCCGGGGAGCCGCCTCCGGGGCTATCAATTTCTGAATCGTAAGCCACCGTTCCTTTGCGGAAATACCAGTGGTACACTCTTTTGCATCCACGGAAACACTGAAGGCTGTTTTCATTTTTTCCGTATTATCACTTACCATGGGGGGGAGATGAAGCTGGTCAAGACGATCCCCGGTCAGGGGAACACAGATAAGACCCCGGCCGAATTTGGCCATAAAATTGACTGACTCTGCCGTTACCTTTTCCGCGGCGATGATAAGATCCCCTTCATTTTCCCTGTCTTCATCATCAACAACAATAATCATCTTCCCTTTTTTTATATCCTCAATTGCCTGTTCGATTGATATATAACACATAGTTACTCCTATAATGAGTTTCTGTCTCCTCTTTTTTAGTAATAGTATGAAGAAGATGTAATCAGTCACTCTATGATTGGAACTGCCCGGTTCCTTTTTATTAAATTATTCTCACTATAATTGGAAATACTGTCCTGATTAATAAATCAGGAATTTATAACCTTGTCAGTATAAAAATCCTGTTCTTTTTAAATACTCCGTATCTATCTTGCTCTCATCTTTTTCCTCTAATGCGAGTTTTTTAAACTCTAAAAGACGGTCGATGTATTTACTTAAAATATCACATTCAATATTTACAAGGCTGTTGGGCTTTTTATCTTTTAATGTCGTGTTTGTGTATGTATGGGGGATCACTGCAACATCAAAGGTAACCTCGGTACAATTGAATGGTGTGAGACTGATTCCGTCGATGGCGACAGATCCTTTTGACGCGATATATTTCATGAGTTTCCTCTGGCTCGATATTTTAATAAGATGAGAATTCCCCTTTTTCGTCACGGTAAGTACTTTTCCGGTTCCGTCAATATGACCCGTCACAAAATGTCCGCCCAAAGGTTCCCCTGCATTGACTGCTCTTTCCAGATTAACCGGATCCCCCGGCTTAAGAAGACCTAAGGTTGATTTTTCCAATGTTTCGGAAGAAATGTCGGCTTCACATGATCCTGAAGAATGATGTGTCACGGTAAGGCAAATGCCATTTACCGCAAGACTGTCTCCTGTTTTTAATTTTTCCGCGACTTTATTGATGGTAATGACAATGCGTGTGGATGATTTGGTTTTATTCATGTCGGAAACTATTCCCAATTCTTCGATTATTCCGGTGAACATATGTATCCTTTCCCGTTATTGAGCCGGTTTAAAATAATATTCAAGCATGAGATCATTATCGAACCATTTTTGCTGTGAAAAGCTCAGGTTCAATGCCTCATCCATGGTTGATTTGCCTATGCCTTCGATAAACGTAGGGGCATGGGTGCCTCCGATAATCTTCGGAGCAATAAACATCAGGAGTTTATCCGCGAGGTTATCTTCTATAACTGCGGCGTTAAGTGTTCCTCCGCCTTCCAAAAGAATCGAGGTGATGCCTTTTTTGCCGAGGAGATGAAAAAGATCAAAAACATCGACTTTCCCGTTCTTTGATTTTGTGACGACTACTTCCGTATTGCCGGTTTTTAATGACAGTGATTTGTTTGAGGTGATCTCTTTTGTCACTGCGACAATTGTCCGGTGCCATGGCGATTCCATGAGGACACGTGCCGTAAGGGGAATGGTTCCTTTACTATCAACGATGATCCGTGTCATGAGTTTATTTTTCTTCCCGGGGAGTCTGCAGGTAAGTAATGGATCGTCTTTGAGAATTGTCCCTATCCCGACCATAACCGCGTCATGAATAAACCGCTGCTTATGAACATATTGTCGTGCACTTTCCCCGGTTATCCATTTGCTGATGCCTTTATATGTGGCAATTTTACCGTCCAGGGTAACTGCCGTTTTCATGGTAATATAAGGCATTCCGGTAGTGATATATTTACAGAAGATTTCGTTTAATTTTTTTGCGGATTCTTCCATAACCCCAACGGTAACGGAAATTCCCGCTTTTTCCAATTCTTCAATTCCTTTCCCTGCTACCAGGGGATTGGGATCTTTCATCCCGATAACAACTCTCTTTATCTTATGTTCGATAATTGCCTTTGTACAGGGAGGTGTTTTTCCACAATGACAACAGGGTTCAAGATTCACATATAAAGTGCTGCCCTTTGCCATACTCTTTGCCTGGCGGAGTGCCATAATTTCCGCATGAGGTGTCCCTGCCTTATGGTGATATCCCTGTCCGCAAATACTATTATTTTTCATAATAATAGCCCCGACTAATGGATTCGGGGATGTCATCCCCCGGGCTTTTTGTGCCAGGGATATGACTTTTTTCATAAAGAAAATGTCTTCTTTTTCTTGCAGCATATTTTTCATACAATACTATTCTTAAAAAGGAAATCAGGGGAGGTGTGAGAATAAAAGCGTAATAATACAAGTTCTATAATAGACCCTCTCCCATCCAGACTTTACTGTCGGCTCCGGTATTGAACCGGATCAATCACAATGTATATATGATTCGCGGGCTTGTGCATTTTACACCATATAGGTATAATCGGAAGTCAGCTGCTGCTGACAATACACCTTATAG
>JAFGRV010000082.1 GCA_016934975.1 Spirochaetales bacterium
CACCACTTGTTGATAATGATATTGATAAACCTGTTGCGTTTGTAGCTTCATATACAAACAAGAGAAAACTAAACCAACGAGGTTGCTTTATTATCTATGGAAAAAATAAAAGCGAATTAGATACATTCTCAGAAACAAATGGTTGTCTTGATTATATAACAATCAAAATTAATAATAAGAAAAAAATACTGGATGAATTAAATCTGTTATATATTAATGATTATTCTGTATATCCAGATTACCAAGGCATGGATAGAATGATTAAGAAATATGGAAGCTTATTCAATTATAAAACATTTGCCTAACAACTGCTTCAACCTGCTAATTCCTTTTGTCATGAAAATTGCTATCGCTATGCTATGCAATTTTCACGCCAATCCCTACGGGCCGGAATTACAGGTTAAGCAAACGTTCAGTGGACCAAAACATACATTTTAATACAAAATAATAAAATATAAAACCCTTGACAAATGCATACAAGTAGCTGTAGATTGTATGCAGGAGGATAAAATGCCATTACTACAAGTCCGAGAATGCCCGGAAGATATTTATAAAAAAATAGCTATTGCAGCGAAGAGACAAAACAGAACGATTGCCCAGCAAGTTATTGTATTGCTTGAAAAATGTTTAGGGCAGGAAGAGCCTAATATCGAGAGAAGAAAAAGATTATTAAGTAAAATAGAAAGCAGGCCTATACCTGATAAAATAAAAGCCGTAGATGCTGTAGCTTTGACTCGTGAGGATCGTGATAGATGATTATGGTTCTTGATGTTAGTGGTGCTATAGAAATACTATTTCAGAAAGAAAAAAAAGTCAAATATGATGAAACATACAAACAAGCATCATGGGTGATTGCGCCAGATCTGTATGTTTCAGAAATTTCTAATGTACTGTGGAAGTATTATAGATCTAACCTTTTCTCACATGAAGAATGTATACAATATGCAGAAGATGGAATTAATATGGTTGATGATTTTATTGACGCACAAGAATTGTGGAAAGAGGCTCTTGGAGAAGGAATAAAAAACAATCATTCTATTTATGATATGTATTATTTAGTATTAGCGAGAAGGAATGATGCTACATTAATTACTAATGATAACCGTCTGGTAGAGTTCTGTAAAAAATTTAAAATAACCTATTGCTATTAGTTAAATACAGACCACCGAACGATGGCTTTATCCCGACTCGCAAATTTTTATGAAACTGTTAAATTGTCCTGTAACAATAATAGATTAAATACGGCGGACAGCGGGTTAAGCCGATGTCAGGCTGCCCTTCGGAGAGAAGAGGAAGAGAAATGCATTATTTGATTGTCATGTATAAATATTCATAAATGCGGCTCTTTACACAGACCGCAGCGGATCCCTTATTCCCCGGAAAGCAGGACCTCATCGGTTTCAAAAGTCTTCTTTTTAATCTGATGAAATTTCTCCACAAGTTTTTCCACCGTGAGCTTTTTCTTCTCCTCACCTTCCACATCATAGATGATTTCCCCGCTGTCCATCATCAACAGGCGGTTGCCGTATTGGATAGCATGACTCATGTTATGGGTAATCATCATGGTCGTGAGGTGATACTCCTCGATAAAGCGTGTGGTAAGTTCCAGCACTAATGCCGCGTTCTTCGGATCAAGGGCCGCGGTATGTTCATCTAACAGAATCAAATCGGGATGTGATAAAACCATCATCAACAAAGTGAGGGCCTGACGCTGTCCACCGGAAAGCATGATAACATTATCTTTCATCCGGTTTTCCAGATTCATATCCAATTGTACAAGATGGTCCGTAAAAAATTGGCGCATTTTTTTATTCAGGCTGATAGTAAGACCTTTAAAACCCTTTTTGTAGGTAATCATCATATTATCTTCGAGACTCATATTTGATGATGTACCCAGTAAAGGATTTTGAAATATCCTCCCGATATATTTTGCCCGTTTATATTCAGGCTGCCGGGTCACGTCTTTATCGTTCACAAAAATCTTTCCCGATGACGGAAGATATGTTCCCGCGATGAGATTTAAGAGGGTTGTTTTCCCCGCCCCGTTACTCCCGATAATCGTGATAAAATCGCCTTCATTTATTGAAAGGTTGATATTATTAATGGCGCGGTTTTCATCGATCGTACCCTTATTAAAAATTATTGAGACATCTTTAAGCCTTACCATTCTTTTTCCCCATTGGTATCCTGATTTTTTTAATGTTTGCCGCGGCAAGAAGAACAATCACCAGGATCCCCGTAACAAGCTTCAGGTCGCTTGCATTCAGATGGATCAGGTATCCGTATTTCCTTCCCGCCCACATAACAAACCGGTATATGATTGATCCGAGGACTACATTAAGGGTGAGAACATAAATTTTATTTGATCTGAATATGAACTCCCCGATCATTACGGAGGCAAGACCTGCGATGATAATCCCCTGCCCCAGGCCTACATCCGCGAATCCCTGGTACTGGACGGCAAATGCACCGGAGAGTGCGACAAGACCATTGGAAAGGCCGACACCGATTATTTTTATAATCTCCGGATTAATCCCCTGGGATACGATCATCTGTTGATTATTTCCCAAAGCACCGAGAACAAGACCGAGGTCGGTCCTGAAAAAAACATCCAGGAGAAGTTTAACGATAAGAATAACGATAAAAAACAAAATGAATAAAGATAAATCCTTGGACACTATATTCTGAAGCAGTACCTCGAATTGGGAAAGAATCGTTTCCGTTCTCATAAGAGGAAGGTTCGGTCTTCCCAGAATTCGAAGATTCACTGAATACAACATGATCATGGTGAGGATTCCGGCGAGAAGATTCGGTACTTTGAGTTTATTATGAATTAAAGCTGTCGTGACACCCGCGCATACTCCGCCTAAAAAAGCTAAAAAGAGAGCCAGCCAGAGATTATAGCCATTGATAATAAAGACCGCCATGAGTGCGGCGCCCAGAGGAAAAGAGCCGTCCACGGTGAGGTCGGGGAAATCAAGCACCCTGAAGGTAATAAATACCCCCAGGGCCATTATTCCATAAATAAAGCCTTCTTGTATGAATCCCTGTTCAATAATCCATCCAAACATCTCTTCACCTTCTCCAAACGGATTTTATTTCAATTAAACGGCCGGTATATGCAATAAATCGTTACGCAGGCTACGCCCGCAACCCAAATAATTAATCTACCACACAGTTGCAGTTGTGAAAACTTTTGATTTCCTGCGAACCTGCGTTTCGCTATTATTCCCTATTTGGACGTTAACTTTCCATTTTGCACAATTTTGTTCGCGCTGTCTATAATATCTTTGGGAAAGGTAAGACCAAGTGCTTTTGCCACGTCAAGATTAATCAGAAGATCAACATCGGTTGGTTCTGTCATATACCGGATAGGAATATCCGCCGGTTTTTTCCCTTTTATAATTTCAGCGATCATAGATCCGGTCGCCCGGCCCATTTTATAATAATCAAATCCCCAGGCAGCGATGACACCGATTGTTTCCGCAGAACTCGGATCAGCCGACATAACCGGAATTTTCTTATCTGTAGCGACTTCCACAAGGGCGCTTAAAGCAGAAACAACAGTGTTATCCGTGCTCACATACAGAGCATCAACCCTGTCAATAATGATCTGAACGGCCTGTTTTACCTCTGCCGAGTTCGTGACTGTTGTTCCCACAAACTCGATACCAAGATCTTCACATGCTTTTTTTGCTATATCCGCAAGAGCCACCGCATTTGCCTCATGACTTGAATACACATGTCCGAGTCTTTTGACTTTCTTTATACGTAGAAGAAACTCAATCTGAGCTCTTACCGGTGTAAGATCGGAAACACCGGTGACGTTGCCTTCACCTTTCATGCTGTTAGATACCAGGCCCGCACTCACCGGATCTGTGACTGCTGAAAAAACAACGGGAACCGTCGTCAATGTATTGACCAAGGCTTGAGCTGTGGGTGTTGCGATACCCACTGCTATTTTCACCTTGTCTGACTTGAATTTTGTGGCTATTGATGCCGCCGCATTGATATCACCATTCGCATTCTGAAGATCATAGGTAAAATCATACCCCATATCTTTAAGCTGATCCATAATTCCATTTTCCACACCGTCCAAAGCAGGATGGGCCACAATTTTTGAAATTCCAATAATCTCTTTTGCTTTAATGTCCTCTTGTACATTCATTTCTTCCGTTTCTTTCATTTCCTCTTTTTTTCCTGTTCCATAGGCAAAGGAAATTGAAATAATAAGGATAATACAAATAAAAAACATACTTTTTTTCATAACACCTCTCCTCAAATTATATTTATAAAAATCCAAACCGGAGCCAAATCCGGAATTACACCCTTAATAAATTGATTGGAAGCCGGCTACTGCCGGCACACCTTACGGGTCTGTGATCCTTAAGAAACCAACCGGGCATACACCTGTAAAAAATAATACACTGTAATAATGATAGTATGTTTCACTTTCTTGCGCAAGAACCATTCCCTCTTTACAGGCTGTCAGAGGCAAAAAAAGGTATAAATCCTAAGTAAAGACCAAATAAAATCATAAAGAGACCGCAAAGAAAAAGAACAACCAGATACACTTTTTTATTAATAAATCCCCTGCCGAAAAAAATGATGAAAGATATAAATACATACCAGGCAAGATCACCGGCTTCATGTCCCAGAAAAAAAGCGACAATTCCGGGAACATTATCTGTAGATATATTAAAATTTACCCAAAATGCAGAACCGATACTTGCCCACCATATCCACCAATAAGGATTACTCATGGAGGTCACAATACCCCCGACAACCGGATTTTTTAATCCGGGAAATGCAGTTTTCTTCTCTTCATCCGGATCAGAGGCCTTCCCCTGATGTAAAAAATCCGTCTCGATTCTCCCTTTCAGGATATCTTTGATTATGGATGATCCGAAAAAAATCAAAAAGATGCAACCGATAATACTCAC
>JAFGRV010000083.1 GCA_016934975.1 Spirochaetales bacterium
ACTGCTTCATCAAAATATATAAAAAATGCGTACGTCCCTATCATGACATCCCCGGTATTAACATGAACTTCCGTTGTAAAGAGATCATCCTGATCTGCATGTATTGTATCCGGGACAAACCATGCATCCCCCGGTTTGGGAAGTACTTGCGGCTCTTCCGTTTCGCCCCCCGGCCCCGGACAGCTGATAAACAAGGCAGCTGAAAGCATGATGAGTATTATTAATATTTTGCTGTATTTCATATATCTACCTCCATGGAATTTAATTTTCAATGTACTTCCTTACGGGTGTATGTCCGGTAGGTATAATGGTTCATACACCCGTAAGGATGTTTCACACATGGCGGTTCGGGAACCGGACATGTGTCCTTATTTTAATCTATTGTTATTCATTAAAAACTCTCGATTATTTCCACAGCCTTATGTGCATTTTGATTACAATGAAAACCGGCCCCGGCTGTGAGTACGTGAGTGATGGAACTATTACGTATGCGATTATTCCACTTTTTTTGAACAAAAAATGTGGAATAATAGCAAAACGCAGGTTCACAAGAAGTCAAAAATATTCATAATGGCAACCTCGTCACAAATTAATTATTTGGCTTGCGGGCATAGCCTGCGTAATGGTTTTGAGAAAAAAGAGTGAAGACCGGCAGACAAAACAGACATGTCCGTTTTACGGCCTTATAAAAAGTGTGAGTACAATACATGTAATAACCCCCGCAAAAATCTTTACTTAAATGAAGAATTATGATTATTGCTTATTTCCCGCTTTGTTATGTATGACCGGAAAAACCGGTACTACATAAGGATGAAATAATAGCATAATACTCCGGATTTGTCAAATTGTAAATTTTTGTAGCGTCATGTGTTATTTTGTTATATAATAGGTTAACGCGAACCGGACAAGCGATTTCCCGAAGGGAAGATGATAGGTTCAGCTGGCATTAATAGCAGGTTATATACCCGAGAGCGAGTGGGTTTGTTTTTTTTATCTCATTATAATAAATAAAAATAAGGGAGAAGGTGTATGAAAAAAGTAGGGAGTGTATTTTGTATAGTTTTATTAATATCAATACTCACTATAAGCCAATTACCCGCGGAACCATGCGGCGATACCAATTCAAGTGGAACTATTGACATCGTTGATGCCCTTCTTATTGCTCAATATTATGTAGGCGTAAACCCGTCGAATTTCGACCGGGAAGCTGGGGATGTTAATAGTGACGGTGCGGCAGATATTATTGATGCACTTTTAGTAGCACAGTATTATGTCGAGCTTATCGATACATTATCATGTCAAACCGTACAACCGACCCCGGGGCCAGGGGATTTAAGCAGTTTACCCGATTTATCAATGAACCCTGCAGTTTCCCAATTAAAAGCCTGGGTAAGGGAAGTGTATGATTTATTTCCCCAATTCAAAAATATGTATGAAACAGAGCTGGCTATAACAAAAGATGAAGCTTTGGCGTTTCACTTCGCCTGTATGTCCCGTGAATCCGGTAAAGACGGCTACTGGCAAATGGATCTTGAAACCGGTATAGGGAGTGCCGGACATGCCTGGGGGCCTTTCCAGGCGGCAGTTACTAATTTTATCGGCGGTGGGTATGACCATGATATTCTGGATAGACTTGGGATGCCGACTCCTGATATCAGTCAGTTTAAAGTTCCTCCTGTTTCCACCTACGCAGGCATGAAACGTTTAGTCGAAGGAATAGAAGAAGCAAGAATTAACATGGGATATAACCGTTCTACAGTTGAGTTTCTACTGGGATCATTAGCACACCATAATACAGGCTATGCAACATTGGAAATAATAACAAATGAAGGCTGGCTGCAAAATTATGGAAATGAAGTATTCAGAATGATGCAGGGTTATCTTGCAGGTGACCATATGACTGATGATAAAGCATATTGGACTTCCGAACCAATACCATATGTTGATGCTCCCTGGTCCGGAGGAAAATAACAGGTATTGAGGCGATCGCAAGTGGATTGAGCTTCATATAATAATTTTTAATTTCCCGGATTTCCTTAAAACCTGATTGCATTTTTCTTATCTTTGCGTCCCGGACCGCCGGAAAATCTGCTCTTACATATATTTCTTTGTTCCATGAACAATCACTCCACCCTTTCAATTATCATTTTTATCGTAATTAATAATATATGGGTATCTTTAAAAACTATTATTTTTTAAATAATGAAGTTTTTAGAGATGCCGATATAAAAAAACAAGATATTTAAAGGGAGGTGTAATGATTTAAAGATAAGGTCAGTAAAATAAAAATATATTTAATAATATCTGTTGGCCGGAACGGTTTTAAAGTCCTTATCCGTTTATGAAAAAGGGATTTAAATTTTACGATATTGCAGGAGATAATACAAAAATGAAGAAAATAAATTTTTTTCGCTCTCATAACAGTTTTTTTATATTGTTTTTTATTCTTTTAATTTTAAGTAATTGTCAGTTGGATAAAACAGAGGGAGATCTCATTAATCCGATTGAAATTAACGAACAAGAACCGGGAAAGGCCAGTGATACCGAATATTTTAATTGGGAAACCGTTGACTGGATGCCCCAGCCCCCGGGCCATACACCCATTAACATTCCCTGGACCGGAGCAGGAAGCCTCTACGGGATTGTTCCCGCCGATGTACTTGCAGACCGTAAGGCTTTTGACGGCTGGGTGCTGGTTTATAGTACATTCAGCTCCACCTCTGTTCAACCAAACCCCTATTTTATTTTATATAATAAATTCAGGGGGCTGATGCGCATCTTTATTTATATAAATAACATAACGTTTGCCGAGTCAACTTATCTGCTGGATGGCTTATTTATTGATAACGATTATTATAATTATAAAACACTCAATTATGAAAGTCAGGAAATCATCGATTTGGCAACAAACAAGGCACAGGTTGATAAAGTTCAGCCCAAGCCTTTTAACGGTCCGCCTCTGGCGAATAACAAATGGTATTTTCTTCAGTATGAATTGGCCTATGATCCTGCCATAGTCCCCACAACTTCAGAAAATCCGCCCCAATTAGCCTTTTACATAAGCTCGGTTAATGTGCAGCATATCAGTTTGGGCGGCACTCTTCAGGGCACTATTGAAGGACCCCTGGGCGTATCAAAATCTTCAACCGGCGCAAATGTCTGGCAGGCTGCGGTTCCGGGATTAAAAAGCCTGGGCACAGGCGCTTTATCCGCCTTCGGAGCATCCTTTCTAAAAAATAAAACCATAAATGAGACAACCGGTGAAAACAAATTGGGATTGGCAAATAATGTGTTCAAGAAAGTCAGAGAAGGAATCGAAGGCGCTTTATCATCCTCCACATCCAACATTCCCGGCGCAATTGTCAATGTCCTGAGTGCGATTATCGGAGGAAGCACATCCTCCAAAACAGCATCCTATACTATTAATGGACAAATCAAATTGGATGGTTCCTTTACAGGAACTGGGGCATTGGCATCAGGCTCCATATCTTTCTATATGCCCGGAAGTATTGCAAAAAACGCATCGGGAAATTACAATGTAACAGGCTCGATTCCCCTGTATAACAAACCCCTGGGATTATTCAGTCTCTCAAAGAAACCGGTCATAAAAATAAATAACAGGGGGTATATGTCGGGACCCGGCCAGTATATCTATGAAAATTCCTATTCCATTGATAAAAATTCATACAGCATACTATGGAATCCTGAACTCACGGCGAATGCTGCCATTCAGAGACTTACTACTGAAATTATTGTAATGAATTACAGTGACTGCAAAAATTACCTGATTACGAAAATCGGAAAAGAAGAAACGATTCAGGGAATATATTCATGGGTCGGAAGCAATGGAAGCAATGTCTTTTCCTGCTACAGAAGGCCCGACACTCAACCACAGCCCGTATACAGGGATATTTTATTAAGGATATCATTTGTCGTTCATCCCAATAACGGAGCGCCCGACGTCGCTGTTGTGAAAACATTCGCTGTTACCAAAAATATTACCAATAATTTTTATTATTAGAATCGATTTTTATTAAAAAAAGCTTCCGGATGATTTTTACTTATTCGGAAGCTTACTATTTATTCATAAAACACCCTCAGTTTTAAGTTTTTTTAACAGAATTGGTGAGGGTGGAAGAAACGAAGTTTTATAAGATTAATTTCCGGTAAATTACTACTTGAGAGAACCAGGACTAGGAGTAACATAAGCTGTAGCAACAGGAGTAGGTGTAGGAGTAAATATCATTGGTGTGGGTGTCGGATGAACTGTTGGTGCATTGAAAAGAAACTCAAACCAGTCAACATGCATATAATACGCACTTGATGACGGATTACGGGTATTTGTATTTCTCACCTCAAAAAAATGTATTTTGGTTGATAGATTGTCATTCTCGTATGCCAGAAATTGGAATACTTTGGAAGGACTATATAAATCAATACTTTCCATATAATTCCCATCTATCCATATTTCTACAATACTTGCACCGGGACCTTTTTTTGTATAATATTTTATATAGTTCCCATAAAAATTAAAACTGGCTTTTGCAGTTGTAGAATAAGAATGGGATATGGTATTATTCTGACCTGCTCCGGTTTGAGTCGTATGAGTCCAGGTGCCGTAATATTTTATTATATCTGATGTATTATTCAGAATTTCAGAATAAATCATCTGAATAAATCCGGCAAACAATAATACTGTTAAAAATAATATCCTTTGTTGATTTGAAAGTTTAATTTTCATCGCTTTCTCTCCTTATTTATTGTAATATTATAAAAAATATAACATCAAAATAATTAATTGTCGTCCATTTGGATCCATGTGGACTATTTTAAATGGTTTGCATCAGTGTGCCCCCTTGCCCCACTCTCTATAAATAGGTATTATCAGCTGGTGAATACAGTTTTTATCGTTTTCCAGAAAATCCTTTTCATCGTTATCCTCATGGCTGTCGGGGTCCTTGTCCGCAAATTAAAAATCATTCCCGATACAACCATAAAAGCCTTAAGCACCCTTCTCATCGATGTTTTCTGGCCTGTCCTGATTTTTTCCTCTATTACGGGAAATTTAACGGCAACCGATATAACAGACAACATGTTTCTGCCCCTGCTGGCAGTTCTGACAGCCTTGACCGGGTTTTTTCTTGCCCTTCTGGTTGTTAAACTGATGCGATATGATGGCGACGAGAAGAAGATTTTTTTATACCATGGGACAATCAACAACTTCGTCTTCCTTGTTCTCCCATTCGTAGACATGATGATCCCGGGTAAAGGGGCGGGGCTGCTATTTATCCATAACCTGGGGATCACAATACTATTATGGACCCTCGGGATATCGGTTCTGAACCCCGGCACCTCTTTTTCGGAAATGCGAAGAAACCTCCTCTCACCCGGCTTGATCGCAACCACAGGAGGAATCTTCCTGGTGATGACCGGTTTAAATCTTCATATACCGGCACTTATCAGCGAAGCTGCCGGTGTCCTCGGATCTCCTGCTCTTCCGGTGGCGATGATTATAGCAGGGGCACAAATCTATGATATGGGGAAAAAGGCGCTCCGGTTTAATATGTGGAATATTCTTACCGCTATTATCCGTTTGGTGGCAGTACCCGGGATTCTATTGCTGGTAACATTCCTGCTCAAGACATATACATCCATAAGCCGGGATGCCCTGGTTATTTTTATGTTAGTGAACCTCATGCCTGTGAGTCTGAATTCCGTGAGTCTTGCCATCCGCTATAAATCGGATCCGGGGCTGGCAACCCAGGGTGTCGTGTTTACCCATCTCTTTTCAATTATCACCATAGCCGCATTCTTGCCATTAATAGAGTTGATCCTGGCATGAACCTCCGGCTTCACTATAAAAATGTAAAAACCGGATTAAGAAAGGGAAACCTCTCGGATACCTTTGTTGTTGCGAAATATAAACTCTCCCCCTACCGTGCCTGCGGTCATGGCTGTGCATACTGCGATGGCCGGGCAGAGAAATATTATGTGGAAGGGGATTTTGATAAGGACATCGTGGTGAGGAAAAACCTGCCGGAGGTACTAAAACCGGAACTGCAAAAAATACGGGAAAAGGGATTTATCTCCATCGGATCAGGGGTGAGTGACGGGTATCAGCCGGCGGAAAAAACGGAAGGTGTCATGGGTCAGGTGGCGCGTCTCCTCTCTCACCACAGTCACCCTGTGGTACTTTTGACCAAATCCGCCCTTGCGGCACGGGACCGGGAGTACTGGCAAAAAGTAAACCGGAATTCCCGCTTTGTTCTCTTCGTCTCGTTAACCTTCCTGGATGACGGGTTGGGAGATATATTTGAACCCGGCGCCTCCACAGCCACAGAGCGATTGGAAGTACTTCAAAGCTTTAAAGAGATGGGGTGTGCCGTGGGGGTTCTGGCGATGCCGGTCCTTCCTTTTATTACGGATACCGACAAGAATCTCTCCGACCTATTTGGAAAGCTTAAAGAAATCGGTGTGGATTGTGTCATCCCCGGGGGACTCACCCTGCGGCCGGGGATTCAAAAAGAAACCTTTTTCCGTGTCCTGAATAAAAAGTTCGGCAATCTGACGGCCGATTATGCGGAACTTTATAAAGAGAACCGCCTTTCCGGGTCCCCTCTTTCCGCCTACAGGAAAGAACTGGAGCAGCGTTTTTTCCGCTCTATTACCAAGTATAAACTCAACTCCCTGGTGCCTCATTATGTTTACAAAGACCACCTCCACACCTATGATGCACTTCATGTGTTGATGCAGCATATGCGTATTCTTTATGAACAACGGGGGATTAACACAACCCCGTTAAAAGTGAGTTACACTCGTTATATGGAGTGGCTCCAACGGGAAAAACAAAAATATAACCGGCGGCGGAGTTTACACTATGCGGAGCTGGAAATGCTTCTTGAAGAGATGGCCCGGAACGGAGAGCTTGCCCGCATTCTCGACAATAAAAAACTTTCCGCCTTTGTGTATAACGTGATTGTGGAAAAACAATATTTTGATTACATTTCCCTGCAATTATATGATTCCGGTTATTAAAAACAATTCGACAAAATCAGTCATTAATGGTATACTCATTTCGTATCAATTAAGATTGCAGGAGAAAAAAATGAAAATAATTAATTGTATCTTCTTTATTCTGACTATTTTTGTATTATCAAGTATACCGATGTACGGCTTTTATGACACATCAGCCTCAAATCCATTGTATATAATACAACAAAATATACAGTACGTACCGGATCCGACTCCCCAACCGACAATCGTTCCCCAAGGAATCACCGATGTGACAATTATCGACTCTGTAACAAAAGATCCCATATCCGGGGCCCGGGTAGATACACATATGGTTGAAAACCTTATCAGTACCGGATACACGAATTCTCAGGGCAAATACATCCGGGTTAGCGAGTGGACAGTGTCATATGTGGAAATAAGCGCGGATGACTACGACACCCTTGTCATCGAGGGCCAGGCACTCGGTGTGTTCGAACTTACAAGAACAATTCCCGTTCCTGCTTATTATTATGAAGTCAGTGGTGTAATTACTGATACTAATACCGGTGAACCTATTATAGACGCGAAAGTAGATATAAGCGGTTATCTTAATGGTGACTGGGGCTATACATCCACACAGACTGATGCTTCCGGATATTACTCGTTAACAAGAAATACCGGGAACACGGCAAAGCTTGTGGTCACAAAGGAAAACTATACACCGGCGGCAACTACCCTCGAACCGGGTATATATAACCTGGATTTCAGCCTGAAAACAATTCCTTCCGGGACAGGTACCATGTGGATTGTTCCGGCAGACCAAACTGTCCAAGTGAAAGACCGGTTTACTGTAGAAGTTCATGTCAATACAGGAGAACAGAAATTCGCCGCCTATGGTGTGAACCTGACATATAATTCAAACATCCTCACCCTCGAGAAAGCGGATCCCGGTCCCGATGGTTTTCTGTCCGCTACCAGTGTCAATCAACCGGGGAATCAAGTTTTAAGCGGCTTTGACCCTCAAGGAACAGGACCAAGCGAGGATCTCCATATCCTCACCATAACTTTTCTGGCCCATGCGACAGGCTCGGATGTTCCGGATCTTATAGTAAACGATATTTCTGATGTCAATTTTGCTACGATCGGCATACCCACAGGAATCAATGGGAAGGTTACCGTCGTGGAATCTTCTTTGGGAGATGTTGATGACAATGGAGAAATCGATATTGTCGATGCCCTGCTTGTTGCCCGGTATTATGTAAGCGGTAATTCATCTATCCTTGATCTTTCACGGGCAGATGTAAATAAGGATGGAAATGTTGATATTATCGATGCATTACGGATAGCCCAGTACTATGTGGGAATCATAACATCCTTTTAGGGTAAGGTTGCTTAAAGTTTTTACAAATAAAAACCATAACTCGTTATATAATCATATAATTGAGATTATGTTTCATTATGTTAATTGCTTTTATCAGCTAAATCAACACATCCCCTCTCCTACCAGTTAAAAAACTCACCAACTCTAAGTCTCCCTTTGTCAATAACATGCAGAAAAGAAGTAATTGATAATAGAAAAATATCCCAATCCAGTTACTTATAAACTCACCATGGAAATATTGAAGTATTCTTATCTATAACTTTTATTATTTCTTTTACAATTTTTTCATTTTTCCCATAATTATGTTTTTTAATTTCTATAGGATCCTGACTTTCTATTATTAATTTTGTTTTAATTATAAAAACCTGGCAACTATCCTGTAAATCTATTACATAAAATATTATTTCTAGAGCATTATTTGCCTGTCTTTTAAAATCTGAAGTAATAACAAAAGAAGGATTTCTTTTTTTTGCTTTACTGACAAGTAGCATAATATCTTTGTTATTATTTATTTCTTTACATGCATTAATTAAATCTGGTTCTATTGGATAAGAAGTATCATTTAAATTTTTAGAAAGTTTGGCTTTGCTTTTGTTATATCTATCATTATCAGATTCATCCCAACTATATTCAATAACATTAAACTTTTTTTTATAATGTGACAATAACATATTATAAATTTTAAAATATGAAGCACTAAACATAAATTGTTCATTGCTATCCAACCTATAATCTATAAAATAGTTAATTAATAATATTTCTTTTTTCTCTTTGAATTTATTAAATAATACAATTTGATAAATTCAAACTTTTCTGGAGTGATGATGCAAAAAACATAGTTTTTAACAGTTCTCTTAACAAATATTTACTGTTATATATTACGTTGGCTTTGGTCTTTCACCAAGTCTCCCTTTATAAATACCAGCCATAAATCCTGCAATACCACTTTCTACTACGAAAATGATTGGACCATTAAGTAGTTGCTGACTGGGATTATTGATATACCTTTTTATTAATCTTTTTATAGCGTTTATCTCTTCTTGAGGAGCATCATTAATGTCTCTGAATTGTTCCATTGCTTCACTTTCATCCTGCGTGAATATTTTAATTATTGCTTCTTCCTCACTAAAATGATCTGAGGCTAAACCAAAAAGTATAGCAATTGCTGCAGCTGCTACACCCGCTGGCGGCACCGCCACTCCCACTATAGTTGCGACAATAGATGCGGCAACACTTATCGCATCAGAAACTGTGTCTAATCTTTCTAATCCTAAATCTTTTATTTTCTTAATACCAGTGCCTATCAACAGACCTAATTCCTGTATTTCAAATACATCAGTCATAGCCTCTAAATTAAACTGCTCATTACTATCAGATTGAGTTCCCTCATAATGTTCTTTACATCTTGTTATTACCTTCCTGAATCTGTTATCAACATCTCTCGAACATGCTTCAATTATTTTCAAATACCCCTCACCTAATTCTGATTCTTGCAAAAATCTATCAATTTCAATTTGTTGTAGATCTTCCAGTGTTAAATCTTTTATGACATCATATAAATATTTATCACAAAAAGCCGGGAATATAGTTTGAAAATTTATATGAATGTGTTCAAAATGACGACTACCACCATTCTAAATTATTAAAAGATCGATCTAAAAGTGAATTTCTATTATAATTTATTTTTTTATAACATGAGAAATTTAAAAAAATATTATAAAAATCATGGAAATAACAGAAATTATTTTATTAAAGTTTGATATCATAAATAAACCTTAATGATATGGTCTGAAAATTTATACTCATCATTTTTTTCCATGCTGTAATGCTAATCCATAACCATTATATTTGCTGAATTGACTATTGTCTAAGTCAACAGAAGCTACAACATCAACGTGTCCCCCTGTTCCATCTATATCACCTGGTGATATAACTAAAGGATCAATAGGGTATAAAAATGATTTTGTTGAAACATTATCATAAATATTTTCAGCACTAAAATATCTACCTTCAGAACTAACAGAATTATACCCGGCCAACGCTAACGCTTCCCCAACTAAAATATTACATGAATTTGTTGGATTGGATGATGCATTCTGAAATACTGCAATCATTTTATTCGGCCATGTGTTGTATCCTGATATAATCATTTGAAGTGTAGAATCTGTCCGGTTTAATCTACTAGACAAAGCAATAATTTCTGTATTACTTTTGTTTGGATTTGCTAACTGTAAAATCGTTATTTTTTGATTAGAACTTAAACCTAAATAGTGTTCCCAATTAGATAATGATCGAGGTTTGCTTGCAGCTCCAATGAGATTCGGATTGTAGGAAAAGAAGAATGCCCATCCACTGCTCCTTCCAGACCGGAATTTTTTATATGAATTTATAATATCAGAATTATTTATCAAATCCCTTGCGTGTGAAGCAACACTATTATCTGGTGGCCAGCGATGATTGTATATTCGCCTATAATCATCCAAATATCTAATTTTTTGTGCTTCAGATAAACTTTTACGAATTTGATTTAATCTATTATAATTTGTATGTAACCACCGGGCTTTTTCTTCATCGGTAAAAGTTGAAAATTCTTCCATTGTACTATGAGGAGAATTTATTATTTCAAGAATTTCATTATATTCTTCCTGATATTGCTCCTTTTGTTCATCAGTAAAATCATTCAACATTTCTATTATTTTTTCCCTGGAATAAAACTCAGTTAATAATTTATGTTTCATTCCCGGTCCCTTCTTGTATTCTTCCATAAAAGTATCAAGGGTAGATTGCGCGCATCGACTTACCGTCAATCCCGTCTTTAACCTGGGCATAATCTGTTTAAATCCGGATTTTACCTTCCCAAACATTTTTGCTATGACACCGAGGGTAGATTCATCTGCATCTCTTTCCAATGCTGCATTGTGACTTATATTCCCGGATACACTTTTCATGGATATCTTTTTACCGGCACCTTTCTGCTGGATCGTATGTGCCAGTTCATGTGCAATAAGTGCATCTCCCACCGGAGTACCGGGTTTATATTCTTTATTTCTAAATGCTATGTGATTGCCAATTGTAAATGCTTTCGCATTTAATTCATTGGTTAAGTGACCTGCTTTATTATCTGTATGAATACGAACATCAGAAAAATGAGTGCCAAAAAGGGAGCCCATTTTGGATTGAAGAGAAGAAGCAAGTGGTTGTCCCTTCCCTAATTTTGTTAAAATATCTTCTTCCTTACTATTTTTTTTGATCTATTTTTCTATTGAGTTCTTTATTTTTTGTGTTTTTATTCTGCCGGATAGTATGCGTTAGCTCATGGGCAAGGAGTTTTTTACCACCAGTTGTTTCCGGATTGTACTCTCCTTTATCAAAAACGATGTCATTACCATGAGTAAATGCTCTTGCATTGATAGATTGAGCAAGCAGATTTGCATTACCGTCAGTGTGTACCCTGACGTTGCCAAGATCAACCCCAAAGCGGGGCTCAAAAGAATCTCTTACCGGCCGGCTTAATGGATTTCCTTTGCCTTTTAAGGCTTTTATCTTAAACTCTGTGTTATTGTTTACAGTGATGTTATGTGAATGAGTTTTTGTCATTACCGTGTTTACGTGAGGTTTTTGTGTCGGTTTGCCGTTAACAATCGCTTTAGCAATCCTGTCCGCTTCGTTCTCATACATATCACCTTGCTGGCTTACATTAAGTTTTGCCTGGACCATACGGGACTCAAAAAAATTTTGCATTTTCAAATTACCGGTGTCGCTTATGAAATCACCAAATGA
>JAFGRV010000084.1 GCA_016934975.1 Spirochaetales bacterium
CCTTTGCCGCTCATATTCCAGTACAGGGAAACATCCCACACTCCCGGGATTCCATAGGAGAGTGAAAGATTTAGATCGACTACATCGGGGCCAAGATAAAAACCGAGGGGATATTCCACCCAGAATCTGCCGACATAGGATTCAGGATAGATAATGAGTGAATCAAACTGACGTAAACTGTAGAATTTTCCGTAGACCCAGGGTTCCACATAACTGATTTCACCATCAAGCCTGAAACGTCCGGGGCCTGCTTTAAAAAACGGGGTCGAAAGAAAAGTAAAACCACCCTGATACGCGGCACCCCCCGGATTGGAGCTTATTCCCGTTTCATCCCCTAATTCCAGATCATAAAAATAGTAATCGGCATAGAGCTTGATTCCTTTATAGGGAGCCACTGTTGCAGAGACCGAGAGAGGAACACTGTAAGTGCCCTCTTTATAGAGATTGTGAAACACCATGAGGGGATTAAAATCGGAAATGTCCGGGTCCCTGCCCCCCACAAGATTCATCTGTGAAATTCGTATAAGGAACCAGGGAAGAGGGCTGATGAGAATGTCTGTAACTGCAAGATGCTTTGACCGTTCAATATATGACTTTCCGTTTTTTATGGCATTACTTTCAGGATTCGTATCATTTTCATACATATCTTCAAGATAGTCACTCTCATTTATCGTTATAGTCGGATTAAGGCTGATAAGATATGCTGATAGTGAAAACCATTCATGAAAAAACCGGGCTTTCGCATAATCAAAATAAGGCATGTATTGGGTTAATCCGAGAGTACTCCATTTCCCCGGCCCCACATGGAGTTTTCCTCTTCCAAATCGTGCCTCGATAGGTGATTTATAATACGTCACAATACCCCGCCGCGGGAAAGTATTATCAATCAATACAAGCTCCGAGGGAAAATTAGTCAGGTGATAATCTTCCAGAAGATTTGAGTTGCCCGCCCTCAGTTCGGGCTGAAGAAGCAACGCAAATCCCCCGTAATTTGCAATAAGCCCGAAGGTAAGAATCGAGGGTATGTTATTCACTTCGTACATTGCCCTGAAATCGAGATACTCTTTATCTAATACGGGGCTGCCTTCCTCCCTGTCATAGGTCTTTATAAAATGAAACCGGTCTGTCTCACTATTGTACCCACCGTGAAAAGCAGACTCAAGAATGGGGGATACAAAAGGGAACGGGAGAGTAAGGGAATCAATAATCGCTTTTGCTTTATCCCTCGCAGACCCAGACTTACTTTTTCCAATAAGAACATTCAGCTGCCGGATCAAATCTTCTGCAATAAGAGGTTTCTCGTCAAAAACAGGAACCATGCCTTCATTAATAAAAAGCTCTTCCGCTTCACCATATCTGGTATCACCCATTTTGAGAATCCAGGCCTCTTCCGCAATTCCGAACAAAGCTAAAAAAAGGAATAAATAACAGAAAAAAAATCTCGTTTTCATGATGTCCTCCGGTTTTGAGGAAATTGTTAATAGAGTTCATATATACCTGGGTGGAAATCCGATTCATTGAATTGATTCCTGTATTACATGATCCATAGCTATTCCCCTATTGGTGGATAGTACCCCTATCATATACAAAAAAATTAAAAAATGTCACCTTTTTTAAATTTTTTCTCTCTTATATAATAAATGGCAATGAAAAATATAAGTCAATTAATTGAACAAGCAATGACACATAAACATAATCATAATCCTGATAATAAGGCGTTTACAGAGATCGTAAAACACTTCCAGGATATGATATTCGGGTATAGCTTTGCCCTTATAAAAGATTCTTTTCTGGCACGGGATATTACTCAGGAAGTATTTATTATTGCCTATACTCATCTTGAGCAGTTAAAAAATCATCAGGCTTTTCCCGGGTGGATTAAACAGATCGCGAAACGAGAATGTATAAAAATGTTTAAACAGCAACAGAATTCTTCTCTTCCTCTTTCATTTATTGACAATCAAAGGGAAGGGTTAATGACTCCTCAGGAATCATATGAAAAAAAGGAATCGAAAAACGAAATAATGGAGGCGGTGAAAAAACTCCCCGAAAGCATGAGAGTTCCGGTTATTTTATATTATATTGACGGATATTCACAACATGATGTCGCGGACTTCCTGAACATAAAACTGAATGCCGTAAAAAAAAGGCTTCAGCGAGCACGGGAGGGTCTAAAAAAGGAGATGATACATATGGTAAAAGATAATTTAAAAGATTTACGCCCATCTAATGATGACACGTTGCTTAATAAAATCAACCTCTCTACAACCTTTGATACTGCCGCAAAATCAGGGCAGATAAATATCCTGGAGCAGATGATTATAGATGGGATTGATGTCAATGAACGGGACGCAACAGGCAGAACCCTTTTGCATTGGGCGGTTGAAAACAATCATACAGATGCAGTTACATTAATTCTACAGAACGGGGGTGATTCTTCTATCAAGGATAAATCCGGAGAAACACCTTTGGGTGCTGCACAAAAAATGAACAACAGAGAAATAATCACTCTGCTATCGGCTCCAAATAAAGAAAGGAAATAATAGAATGAAATTCAAAGAATCTTTTAGTCTTCTTTATCCGGATAAAAACTCCGCGACCTCTTTTACCCTGGACCAACAAGTCATCTCCGATCTGGACATAGAATTCCTGCTTCAGTTCATGGTCCCCCGTTCCTCAAATAATCACACTTCCTGCGAAAGCGTAAAAAACATATTGCTCCATCCCTGTTCCGACGAACAGACAATTCACTATCGCCAGGATATCATAGAAAACCTCCTCGCATTCCCCGCTTTGCTTCATGCCTTTGAAAAATTACTCCCGATTATCGAGGCCCTGAGTTACTACAGGTCTGCACGTCATATTAATCAGTCTTTACTCTATACTGTTGTTTCCCGTATCTGTGAATTGGAACGCTATATCGCATGTATGGAAACACTCAAGGAAGTGTTTGATTCTATGACATCCGGTTCCGGAAATAACAGTATATCCTCGAAAGGGCTTCAAGGTTTGTATGAGTATATTGTACACACCTATAAATCCGATGTATTTCTCCATATGAAAAAAAATCTTCCCCGCCTGGCAGAAGAAATCAGGAATATAAAAAGTGTTACCCTGGGAGTTAATCTTGGAAATTCCTTAAGACCGGTAGAAGCAACCCTGGTATCGGTGAATACGAAAAGATTCACAAAAAAATCCCGGACCGTCTTTACCAAACTCTTTTCCCAACCCCTGGATACGATACCCCCCGGGGAAATCTCTTCCGGGGATTCGGATTCCAATCCATTTCACGGAATTGCCGCCCTTCATTCACTCGCTCAAGTATCTTCGCCCCTGGGATTGTCTGCTTCCGATACGCATCCCTTATTACGGGCATTATTTGATGATCTCGCCGAAGTTCTGGAAAAAATCAGTATGCCTATCCAAAAAGCATTAAACCATTATATTAAGATAAACACCTCCCTTTTTATCAACATAAAAGAAGATCTCTTTTTTTATATTAAAAGCACCCGCCTCCTGATGACGATCCGGGAAAAAGGTCTCCCTGTCTGCAAACCGACAATTGTCGCACCGGAAAAACGAGTCATAAAAATCGAAGATACCTATAACATCAACCTCTTTATCCAGATGTATAAAAAAAATGCAGAGGCTGATATAAAAACCGATCTTATCACAAACCGTGTGAATCTCGGCGCGGAAGGGCGAATAATACTTTTAACCGGACCCAACCAGGGGGGGAAAACCGTTTATACTCAGGGGATCGGTCTTTCCCAGCTTCTTTTCCAGTCGGGCCTATTTATTCCGGGAAGCAAAGGGGAAATGAGTCCCGCGGACAACATCTTTACACACTTCCAGATCGAAGAACACATTACAAACGAAACCGGCCGTTTTGCCGATGAAGCACGGCGTTTATATGAAATAATCAATAAAGCGACCTCTACCAGTCTCATTCTTTTGAATGAATCTTTTGCAAGCACGAATTACACCGAAAGCCTTTATATAGCCTACGATATCATGAAAATATTCAGGGCACTCGGGGTCCGGGTAGTCTTTTCCACTCATTTCCATGATCTTGCTTTGCAGGTGAATGAAATTAACGATTCTATACAAGGTGACAGCCAGCTTATCAGTCTGGTCTCCATGGTAGAAACAGAAAAAGGAAAAGATGAACAAATAAAACGAACTTTCAGGATTATTCCGCATCCGCCCATGGGTCAAAGCTATGCCCGGGATATTGCCCGGAAATACGGCATCGGTTTTGAGCAGCTCAAAGGTTTGCTTGAAAAACGGGGCATGATGTGAGAAACCATTCCTTTTAGTGAGAGTCTGCCCCGGAATTAAAGAGATTGATGTTGATGTAAAATAACCCAAATATTGACTTTTTCCTTTATGTGTATGATTATATACATAATTATAGCTATAATAGGTGATTATATGAAAACTATACAAATGACTCTTGATGAAGAATTAATAAAAGAAATTGATGTTGAAATAAAAAAAATGGGAACAACTCGTTCTGCTTTTACGAGAAATGCTTTACGGAATTTTTTAAATTATCTCCATAATTTGGAATTGGAAGAAAAACATAGAACCGGGTATAAAAATACACCTGCCAAACCAAATGAATTTGATGTGTGGGAAGATGAACACGTATGGACGGATTAAATGAAAGGCATGGAAATAAGATGGTATAAATTTTAAAAACCAGATAAAAAACGTCCTGTATTAATTCTCACCAGAGATTCAATAATCGAATACCTGAATGAAGTAACAATAGCCCCAATTACGCGTACAATAAGAAATATACCGACAGAAGTGTTTTTAACTATGGAAGATGGAATGCCACAGGATTGTGTCATAAATTTAGATCATATCCAAACTGTACTAAAAAGTAACATTGGCTCGCTTATAACGTTTTTATCACATGATAAAATAGATCAATTAAAAGTGGCTCTTCTATTTGCATTGGGATTTTAATTTATTTCAGAAGCTGTATGTGATGATCCGAAAGAAATAAGGGAGCATGCCCATATGGAAAACCATTAGTAATACCAACACCCGACCCATAATCTTGACCCTCTCTATTACAAAAAACAAACCAATTCCCCCACTATCTTGAATTTATTCTACAAAATACCTACACTTTCTATTATAATGGATAGTCAGCCGTGAAACTTTTACCAATAAAAGACAAGCAGTATATTGCATTTCATCAAAAATTTGATATTTTTTTATGCAGGGGCCGGGGTTATAAAAGAGTTTTTATCTGCTCTGCTTATTGCAGTTACATGAGTCTTCATCCGTATCATTCATATAATGACATAACAGTTCACTCCGATATAGAATTGCACAACAGAGATAACGAATTCGTCACCATGGTCTATTATTATGAATCACAGCATGACAAAATAATTAATTCAAAAAAAACCTTCTACAAAAGTGATGACTATGGTAAAACATGGATTGAATGTTCAGAAGATACTGCCGGCTTTACTATTTCAAAAACAACCTTATTAGAGAAATTACAATTATAATGCAGGATATCCGGTTTAAAAAGTCCACATCTACCCAAAGAGTCGACATATTTTAAAACAACTGCTAAAAATACAATACAGATATTTTTATATATTTGATTTTAAAGATGAATTCATAAAAAAGGAGGAAATAATGAAAAAATCATTAGCATTCATACTTTTCTTAGTTATTTTTATTGTGTGTATTACTGCTGCATATTCCCAAACCTATGGAGATGCAAATAATAATGGAGTAGTTGATATTGTTGATGCGCTGCTGATTGCCCAATATTATGTTGGCTTTGAACTGACAAATATTAATACGTCTGTTATGGATGTCAATGGTGATAACTCCATTGACATTGTTGATGCTCTCCTTATTGCTCAATTTTATGTCGGCATGATAAATGAGTTTCCCATAGAAAATCCTCACCCAACACCCAACGCGACATCAGTTCCCACAACCAAACCGGAGGGAGACACAATTATCGATGTCACGATTATTGATGCGGAGACCGGTACACCTCTTGCAGGTGTCCGGGTAGAAGCTGTTGGAGCAGATGATTACGGAATGCCTACAACGTTTATAGGGTACACAGACAGCAATGGTCACTATTATAATGTAATACACGGAATAATTATTGAATTAATAGGATTTAGGCTGGATGGATATCAACACCTTTCTATCCGTGGAGAGACGACCGGTACATATGAATTAACAAAACTGACACCGCCCTTTCATTTAACAATCGATTCATCTTTTGCATATTTGATAGAAGTAAATCCCCCGGTCCCGGAAGGTGGTTTCGAAGAACCCACGACTGTTCTTATTACGGCACATAATGAAATAAATCCCGACGGCTCGGGCTATTACTTTGTTCGATGGGAGGGAGATGTCACAAGCACAGCGCCTAATGCAGGTTTTATCATAACACGGGATTATGTGATCACTCCTGTGTACGAATGGAGGGGCCCTCTGCCCAAACCGGTAATCACGAGTATATCACCTTCAACCGGCCCTATTGGAACGTCGGTAACGCTGACCGGTTACAACTTTCAAGCCAAGGATAACATCGTACTTTTTGGACCCGGCGGCGATTCAATTTATCAGACTCAAACATCAAGGTATTCAAGTGATGGAAAAACCATAGTATTTATCGTTTACAACAGCATAGTTCCAAAATGCAGATATGAAGAACCGATGTGCACAGTACCGGCGATTGAAACCACACCTGGAATATATGAAATTGCCGTCACAAATGGCGTTCATACAAGTAACATTGTAATGTTTGAAGTTATTGGACCCGATGCCACACCAATGGTAACAGCCTCCGGCCAAACTTCCTTTCCAGCTGAAACTCCCTATCCCACACCAATGGTAACAGCCTCAGGCCAGACTTCCTCTCCAGCTGAAACTCCCGATCCCACACCAATGGTAACAGCCTCCGGACAGACATCCTTTCCAACCGAAACTCTTTTCCCCACAGCGGGTCCCCCAACCGATGAACCCACAGAACCTCCACCGACACAGTATCCCCCGGAACCGACACCTGATCCCACCGATACTCCGACACCATCCCCCACACCCTTGCCTATCACCTTTGAATTAAGTGTGGATAATGACTATCATGTCTATCGAACAGGTCCATTGGATGCTGATGTCGACTTTGTTGTTATGGAAAATGGTGAACAAAAATTAGCCAGGAAAGGTTCCTATTCTCTTGAATTAGGACAACTTGAATATATCTCCGGTTATAATTATTCCTGCTGGCTTAGAAGTTATTCAGACGGGCAATACTATCCCGTATCAAATACCATCGAGTTTACCTACGATGAAACCTTCAATTTTCAACTATCTGTTGATTCCAATTACTTACTTCACCGTTCAGGAAAGATTGGAGACACAGTAAACTGGGTAATAGAAAAAGATGGTACAATTGTCTTAGAAAGAAATGCCGCAAATGAATTCGAATATATATATCATGAAAATACCCCGGAAAGCTATTTCAGAGTATGGCTGGAACAATATTTTTCAGGAGAATATCGCCGGGTATCAAACTTTAGTGACTACAGAGCGGGCATTCCCATTAATTATACCATCAGCCTGGACCAGAGCCACCGTGCCATAAGAAATGGTTACACCGGAATTCCTGTCTACTGGACCGTATCTAAAAATGGAAATCTCCTGAATACCTATTTGTTTAACGATTCCCTCCAGTGTATTGAATACGACCATGAACAAGATCAATCCTATGCAATATGGCTTGAAACAGAATCAGGTGAGCTTCTCTCCAATACTCTTTATTATTATGTTGATGATATTCTCCCAAGTTTTACCCTTTCCATCGCCGATGACGGAACCCTTACCCGGGATGATGCTGTTTCTGAAAGCAATCTCATGTGGGTTATTGAGAAAAATGGTTTCGTTGTTATGCAAGCCAATGCAAATGATTCTTTATCATATAATTATTTTGATAGTTTTGAGTATGAACCTGATGCAGCTTACAGGATGTGGTTGGTGCAATTTATCGATGGCAGATACCAGCGAATCTCCGGCATTGTTTTTTATTGAGTTACATGAGCAGGGTGAACATAGTTAAGCGATAATTTTTCCATCAGGTTTATTTATTGCCGGTACGATAAAATTATATCTATTTTTATTGACATTTATAATTATCATTGTAGAATCGATATGTTGTATGATTTAGGCTGTCCAATGACCTCTATTGTAAGGGATTTGTAAAATCGCGCCCCTATATAGAGAGTCACTTAAATTAAATACCTACTCTATATGGGGTAATGATGTTATTGGCCAGCCTTGTTTAACCTTTGTACTCAAAGGAAGTTGCGGGATAACCTCAATTACATGTATTCCGATATATCAGGGAGATACATCTATGCAAAAAGAAAAATTAAGAACCTTCGATTCATTACAAGAATATTTCTCCCTTTTTTGTCTCACATTTAAAAAAATGATGAAATTGCGAAAAATTTCTGAATCAGA
>JAFGRV010000589.1 GCA_016934975.1 Spirochaetales bacterium
ATAATACTGATGCCTGCGCCTTCCAGATTTTCTTTAATATTTTCGGTTTTAACCCAGCATGAGAGTTTGTAAAAAGAATTCTCTTTTACGGTAACTGTTTGTAAATAATATCCGTGATTATCAACGGAATTAAACACAAAAACAGAGTGCTTGCCGGAATGGGCAATTTCTTTATCAATTCCGAATTGACCCCCCGATGCATCAGGTGTCCAGCTGTGGGTTCTCCAATTTTTTGGAATATCACCGGTCCCGATATCCTCAAAAGATGGATTTTTAATTAAATTTTCTTCTGCGAAAATAATCCCGCTTACCATAAAAACGAGAGTAATAATAATGATAATATGTAATCCTATAGTTTTCATATTAATCTTATAACACATGAGATATATAAAAGTCAAGAAAAGTTTTTTAAGTCTCTAATTATATAATGACTAACACTGCTTCCCTTTACAATAATCATAGGTAAACATCATCCCTACTCCGGGGTTTTTATTCACAAACTCAAGGACATCATCCTTTTTTATCACAAGGAGGGAAATCTTGTCTTTATACGTAAAGGTATAATCCGCCGGTTCTTTTCTCTGGATCTTATGCATCGCTCCGATAAAATCGCCTTTCCCCAGGGTTGTAATGACCCTGCCATGCTGCGTAACAAAAACATCACCTTCGGAAATAACAAAGACATTATCCATCAGCTTGCCTTCCTCGAGAAGAACACCCTTTCCCTCATATGCCGCGGGCTGGAGAATGGATTCAATCCAGGTTTTTTGATACGAACTGAGCCTGGTAAAAATCGGGGATGCCTGAAGAACATTCCAGATAACATTTTCCCTGTTCTCCACCAGCCGCTGCAAGGTTACCTCAAATTCTGTGTTGCTGATAAAGCTTAAAAATTTATTTTTTTCGATGGTATAGACAACAACATCGGTTTCGGCGATCACATCTGCCGCCCGTGGTTTATCTGTCATAAGTGTCATCTCTCCGAAATACTCATAGGTACTCGCCAATTTCTTCGTCACAAGCTCCTCCGACTCAATGGCAACATTACCGGAAGAAATGATATAGAATTTATCACCCATGGTCCCTTTTTCAATAATCTTGGTTCCCTTGAGAAAGGTTTCCTCCACAATAATGCTCACAAACTCCTGTACCTTCGTCACAGGCAGACTATCAAAAAAATCAAGATGCTTCAGAAGTCCGAGTATCTGGTACATTTTCTCGTACTGGGGAGGTTTTGTCTTAAAATAGAGGGTATTTTCTATTCCAAAGGTAGCGAGAGTAAGATCCGTCTTTTCCGGAAAATCCTTTGTCGCGATATGATAGACAACAATACGCTTCTGAACATCTTTCGGGAGGGAATTTAAATATTTTATCGGTGTGTGAAGGGGTGGAATTCCCGATTCATGATAAATCACCTTGCTGTCCCAGGGGAAATCTTTGAGTTGTTCATAACGTGCTTTATTGATAACGCCGAGTTTCAAAAGTTCCTTATGAACCTCCGGATCCCCCTGGTGATCCGAAGAATAAACAAAGGATTGATCCTGAAACTTAAGGGTAAATCCGATGGTGGGGATTGAGTGGAGGGTGTAGAAGAAATTAAATTCACCCCCATGAATAAATACCGGCTGTCCCAAATAAATAGGATGATACATGAAAAGCTGACTCAAGTATGTGACGGGTTCATCGGAAAGAGCGGCGTATTTTCTTAAAAAACTGTTTATAACGGTATGTGTCGCATAAATAGTAATTTTCCCTTCTTCCATTATCTTCTGAAATGTTCCCGCGTCATGGTCCGCGTGACAATGGGTAAGGATAATACTATCAATCAGTTTCGGATTGACATTTGAATTCTCAAGCCATTCGGTTGAATCCACAGGGGGATCGACCATGACGCCATTATGGTTGAGCCAGATAATATAACCCGAGGTGTTTTCTTTGGGATCAAAGCCATGACTCGGCCCGAGACAGGTGACTCCGAAAAGAGGCGGGTTATAGGGCTCCGGAAGCCGTTTCCCGATCCGGAATTTCGGTTTATACTCGATCATTCCCGGGATATGTGCGACTTTTTTATCATCAAAATAGACATCAAAATCCCGGTCATCATCGATGGTGATATCCACATTTTCATAACTAAAGCGGTTGTTATGTAAATATCCAAGACCCACGAGGTCTTTAAAGGTAAATGCACCTCCAAAGTATTTCATTTCTTTACGAATGTCCGGTATCAGCACGTCTTTGCGTGAGGGATGTACATCTTTGGACAAGGTAACATCCTTTGGCCCGAATATCGCTTCGTTAAGAGTCCGGATGAGTTTGGCGATCTGGGGGCGTGTCCCGATAATTGTCGTACGCTTTTTTCGGATAAAGAAATTATAGTAAATAGGGAATTCAAGCTCCGCGATACTAATCCCCTTCTGCCTGTGAAAAAGCTCCCCGGGAAGCACGAAAATCTGGGGAACAGAGAGGGGGAGACCCATGGTGTCTTTTATCGTCTCCGGCGGGGCCCCGAATTGAATATATCCCACAGGCGATTGCACAAGGTATCCTCCCCGGGGGAGAACTGTGACTAATTCTGTCAATTCTGTGAGTGATTCCATATCACGGCGGTTTGAATTCTTATCTGATGCCATTACATCCTCCTGCTCAACGTTATTAAAAACATATACTCACCTTTTTCATCCTTACGACAATTGTAAGCATAACATTTAGTATAAAAACCGGCCTTTGGGGGCAATTATACCCTTTTATTATAAGGAAATAATATAAAAATTTCCAATGGTATGAGGTTATTATTGGATTTCCGGTTTTTAGCTTATTTACTATTGTAAGTTATACCTACTTGACAACATTAATTTATAGGACTTATTAAGAGTTTGCTTCAATCGAATTATACTGCTATTGTTATAAAACCAGCTCATTCGATTGCCGGGAGGAAGAATATGGATGCTGAAAAAGCAGGGAACGACAATATGCATTTGACCGAACAGGAACTATTTATGATCACAGAGGAAATGTGTAACGAAATGAATGAAGTTTATAAGAAAGCATCTCAATTCCCGGAACACAGCAAAACACTGCAACACCGGATCAGAAATACACGGGGTTGCAGCCGAAAAATATGAGAAAGCGGCAATGAACGACGATGCAATAGAGAGTATCAGCAAAAATACAGAACGAAGCATGATTGTTATTTTATAAATACAGGAGAACGTAATTTTATTTGAGAGGTTATAGGACAGCCTTAATTGAATGGAATGCTCAATTGGATCCGGGCCGAAGGGACCGGATTTTTTTAAATTTTTCTTCACAAAAAGCTTACAGAGAATTATAAGTTTTACTATACTACGAACCAATACTCCGCTTTTGCCCGGCGCACAAGAAAATGGCGCCGGGGATTAATTGAATCAAACCGGTAATTTTTTAGATTTTAGGACATCTTTAGGTATAATATCAGGAAAATTTTGTACATCTTCCGACTTTTTCTTCCGGAGAAGCTTGAAGAGGATTATAACCTTTGCTATAATCCAACCGCTTTGG
>JAFGRV010000085.1 GCA_016934975.1 Spirochaetales bacterium
AAGTTGAGTATGGACGAAAGGATTTAAGCTTTCAGAGTGACCGATTCGTTAAAACTAAAACTTGAAAAACTTCGCACAAGGTATGTTTCTTCGCTTCCGGGAAAAATACGAAAAATCAGTATCCTGGCGAAACAGATCCGGACTAAAAAATGGACAGTTAAGAAACGAAATTCTTTTATCAATCTTATTCACCGGATGGCAGGCTCCGGGGAAACTTTTGGAGAAAAAGAGTTGTCGGAAGCAGCATCCAAATTCGAGAGACTTTGCCGGGAAACATTGACTGATAACGGTCCTGTTTCACCTTTATTCGAGAATGAATTACAGTACTTTTTAAAAAAAATGAAAGAGATTGCATTCCGGGCAGGAAACAAGGAATGTAGAGATCCCGGGGAAGAAACGAAAGAGCAGACATTCACTCCGGATCCAATCGAAGAAAAACAGGTCTATTTCTTTTTAGAAAAAAAAATCGGATCTCTGCGGGAAGATCAATTCAAACATTACGGTTACACACTGATGAAATGCTCATGTATTTCAGAACTCCTTAACAATAAACCGACAGCCCATCAAATTATTCTTATTTTTGATATCCAAACCCTTCAAAAGGAGCAAGATTCGTTACAAAGAATTGCAAAGCTGTCTCAAGATGAAAAAGGAATCAATATTGTGGTTATTTCAGATGATGATACCCTGAACAAACGACTTCTTGCCGCACGGGGTGGCGCTGATATATTTATAGCATTTCCTTTTGATGTCCCATCATTAATTAATAAACTCAATTTAATTTCTCAAAACAAGGGTTCTGATCCTTACCATATCCTTATTGTTGATGATGACGTTGAATATGTGGCATGGTGTTCATATACTCTTCAACAGGAAGGAATGATTACCTCTGTTATCTCAAAACCGGAGACTGTTTTTTCCCAACTCATCGAGACACGTCCGGAACTCATACTCATGGACTGGCATATGCCGGAGTATTCAGGATTTGATCTTGCTTGCGTGATCAGGCAGCAAGAGTCTTTTATCAGTATACCCATTGTCTTTCTTACCTCAGAGAGTGATCCTAAAAAAAGGATGAAAGCTATGAGGATAGGTGTTGATGATTTCCTTCTAAAGCCGATTTCTTCGGAATATCTTGTAGAAGCGGTGAAAATAAGAGCTGAACGATACCGGACATTACGATTTTACATGGAGCGGGATTCTCTTACCGGCCTGTATAATCATTCAAAAATCATAGAGTTTCTCTCCACCGAACTTTCCAGGGCGAAACGTCACAAGACGACACTCTCTTTTGCCATGATAGATATCGATTTTTTTAAACTTGTGAATGATACATACGGTCATCTTAATGGAGATAAGGTATTAAAAGATCTGGCAAATCTGTTCAAAGAACGTTTGCGAAAAGACGATCTTATGGGGAGATATGGGGGTGAAGAATTTGCAATCATCTTCCCCAATACCGAGGCCCACGCGGTTGTAAACGTACTCGATGAAATCAGAAAAAGTTTTGCTCATATCATTCATCAGGCTGATAAAAGAAGCTTTTCAGTTACTTTTAGTGCCGGAGTAGTTGCTTCCACGTATTGTAAAGATGCACAAACAATTATTCAAACCTCGGATATAGCTCTCTATAAAGCAAAATCCAGGGGAAGAAACAAAATAATTCTCCTCGACTCACCATTATAAAGCCAAGTTTATGTTAAAACCACCTTGATTTTGCAATCGATATCAGGTATACTGATGTGCCATGTAACCAATTTTATTGATACAGTACCCATTTACCTAGGAAATATGCCTGAATATAAGATGGGAGGGAGCATCCTTTTACAAACCCAAAGAAGGGAGTGATTGATGAATAAAATAGCAGAAAATATAGGAAAAGGTATTCGTAAAACTATCCTTTATCTCATTCTTTCTATCTTCTTAGTTATTTTTGCATATCCTTTTTATACGGTATTTGTCCTGGGAACACATAGCATTGGGACGATTTATACGAATCCCCCGCCGATGCTCCCCGGAGATAAACTGCAGGAAAACTGGGTGAATCTATTTAAAACAATACCATTTCATTTAAACATAATGAATAGTATTTTAGTCGCTGTATTACAGACAGGAACAGTTATTTTCTTCTGTACAATGGCAGGTTTTGCTCTTGCAAAATACAATTTCAAAGGGAAAAATATCATTTACACATTTATTCTCCTCACACTTATGATTCCTCCTTTCCTGAGCATTATACCGGCATTTCAGATGATGGTCTGGTTCAGATGGATCAATACATACTTTCCGTTATTTGTCCCGGGGATGGCAAGCGCCTTTGGAATTTTTATTATGACCCAATTCATTACAACATCCGTACCGTCGGAACTTATGGATGCCGCAAGAATCGATGGTTTAAATGAGTTTTCAATTCTTTTAAATGTCGGCTTCCCCTTATCCATGCCCGGAATCGCGGTTCTCGGCACGGTAACATTTATCGGATCATGGAATAATTTCCTCTGGGCCATGATTATGCTTCAGGAAAAATCGATGCATACGATTCCTGTTGCCCTGTCGGCATTCCAGATGCTTCAAGAGGGTACCGGTGCTTTTATGGGATCAAAATTTCTTGGTAATGCAATAGCAATCATTCCGCTCCTTCTTATTTTTCTCATTTTTTCAAAACGGATCATTTCAAACTTCCTTGCCGGAAGTATTAAAGGATAAGGAGGTTATAGGTGAAACTATTAGGCAGAAAAATAGATCAACAAACAGTAGCTCCATATATATTTTTAACTCCGTATTTTATTCTCTTCGCAATATTCGGTATATTTCCGATCTTATTTGCTCTCTTTTTAGGTTTTCAGAAATGGAGCGGAACCGGTATAAATACCATGCAGTTTGTAGGTCTTAAAAATTTCATATTTCTTATTTTTGAGGATTCATATTTTTGGAAAACCCTGGGAACAACAGGGTGGCTATTAATATTCGGTTCACTTCTACAGCATTTATTTGCCGTACCCCTTGCTACATTACTGAACAACAAGCTTATTAAGGGACGGGAAATTTTTAAAACAGCATATTTTTTACCGTATATTACAAGTGCCGTATCTATCGCAATTATTTTTTCATATATTTTCAGTACTTATTATGGCTTATTAAACGGACTACTCAAAGCTATCGGACTTTTCAAAGCCTTCGGTATAGAAAAAATCGAATGGCTTGATAATAAAAATCTCATAAAACCGGTAATTGCAGTTGTTTTAAACTGGCGGTATATCGGATGGAATACCGTGATCTATCTTGCCGGTCTTCAGGCTATTCCTCAGGATTATTATGAGGCTGCGAAAATTGACGGAGCAAATTCATTTCAAATGCTCATTCGTATTACAATACCTTTGTTGTTGCCAATTATTTTTCTCGCTGTAACAATGAGTGTTATGGGAGGTTGGCAGCTTTTTGATGAACCCTATAACCTGACAGGTGGATACCAACTTATGGGAAGAGCTGATAATGCAGGCTTTACATCAGCCTTCTATATCATGTGGCTTCTCCAACGTGCCGGTCGGTTGGGCAAAGGGAGTGCGATTACCTGGTATTTATTCTTTATTATCATCGGAATGACTGCCATAATAAGAATAATTACCGATCGCATGCAGGGTGAAAAAACGATAAAAAAGTTAAAATAAATGCAAGAGGCATAATAAAATAAAAAAAGGCTATCTGAAAAACAAACAGGATAGCCTTTTTTTATTATTGCGTTCTCATAAGTTCATGCAGTTATACTATCTTCTCCGCTTTGTGAACCCCCATTCGCAATAAAAGCTTTAAGAAAGCCTATCTCATCTGCTTTTAAATCCCAAAATTCAATCCCGGATTCAAAAGTATTTGAGTTCTTCTTATGACACCAGACGACTCTTCCATAGGCATTAATGGTATGCTCATTATGAAGCATAATACTCAAAAGTATTATTTTGCCTTCGTTCAGGGGCACGGAAGTTGTTGCGCAGATCCCGTTAAGATTCAAGTTCTTTGCATATGCACTGCCTTTCATTTTAAAATCGATGAGAATATCAATCACTTTTCTGGGTGTTCTGCGCCGCTCTTGTGTACTACTCATCATTTTATCTACATAATCCTTAATTTTCGCCCGGCTTTCTTCTTTTAGTGAAAAAAACCGGATACCATTCAAGTAAAGTTCTTCTTTAATTTCTCTGCACCACATTATCCGGCCGATTGACTTAAAAAGTCCGAACTGAGGAAGTGAAATAGTAAGAAATAACGGAGTACCCTGGTCAAAAACTCTGCGGGTGAGAATACCAACTCCGGTCTCACTTACATTTCGGGCCCGTGCATTAACAGTACTTGAATAATCAACAACCGAAGAAAGGGCAACCCGCGGACATACTCTTTTTTCTTTCATTGTTTTACCTCACATTTTTTTCTTTCCCGTTGATAATATACTGCTCATTTTTCGAAAAAGCAAATTTACTCTTTAAATATCAATCTATGATACACCGTGACCTCCTTGTATTATGAAGGTAAAATAAGGTTGTCCGATAACTACATGACACCCAATATGGCGTGAATATAATTGAGGTTCCGGAAGACCTTATTAATTGAAGGTTGATATATAAACTGTGCGTAAGAAAAATATCTAATCCTTGATTTTTTATCTATTAATCCTTAGAATTCAAGAGATATTCATAGAGTAATTTCAATGGGAAGAGATGGGGTTAATTCATTCTAATGGCTAAAAAAAGGAATATTGTAAATATCAATATTATTCAATTGCTCAAAATAATTTTTATTGTTCTGGCCCTCATAAACATAATTACTTCAAATCACCTCGTACTCTCGGTTGTTCTTCTCGCTATCCTTTTGTTACTACACATTATAGATTATATAATATGTTCCCGGAAATCACGTCAGTTAAAGATAATTAATCACAGAATCGGAGAAGAGACAGAAAAAGGACTGGCTCATCTGATTGAACTTCAATTTAATGTAAAGATAAAAGGCGATATCGGTGACCTGGCCCAGAACCTGAACACAATGCTTCAGGAAGTTAAGAAGGTATTTTGGGAAATAAAAGAGAATTTGTTTACCACAAAAATAAGTAAAAATACCCTGGATAATATTCAAATTCTGATGATATCTTATATCCAGAAAGTCGTGAATATCGGAAGCGTTCGAACTCAGCTGGAAGAAATTTGTACAAGAATAAATAAAGCGACGAGTTCAACAAAATTAATATTAGGCTCAATAATAGAACTTGCAAACCATACGAATGCAGAAGCTGTTACCATAAAACAAACCTCGAATGCATTGGCAAAACTCTTACAAACAATTTCAGATATCTCACAATTAACCATGGATAAGCAAAAAATGGCCGGTGAATTGAGAGATATAGCAAGGATCGGAAACGAGAAGGTCGGAAGAACTACAGAAATAATTCAAAGGATAAACGAAAACACCGGAGAAATGTTAAAAATAATTGAGATTATAAATAATATTGCAGATTCAACAAATATTCTTTCTATAAATGCAGGGATAGAGGCTGCTCATGCGGGAAAAGAGGGAAAAGGATTCAGAGTTATCGCGGATGAAATCATTAAGCTAGTTAATTCGACAAAGAAGAATGCAGGTGAAATATCAGCATTATTAAAAGATCAAGTGGGAAAGATGACCTTAGCTCTTGAAGAGAGCAAAATAAGCGGAGATGTTCTCCGTGATGTAAACAAAGAGGTGAAAAATGCAGCGGACACATGGGTAGAGATTTCCCAAAAAACCGTTATGATGTCGGAAGGAACTCAGGCTATTCAGGAAACAACGGAGAATATCTTCGAAATTACAAAAGCTGTTTCTGAGTCTTCGGAAGCCATAAAGCATAGCGTTCAAAAAATAAACGAAGAAACATCAGGACTTGATGAGGCTACAAGCAAAACACTGGATATCCTCGAAAAAGTTACCGTAACAAATGAAGAAGCAAAACAATCCACCGTCACAATTCTTCAGCAATTAAATGAAATGACAAAGTTTGTTAATAAGTTAAACAAGGCTATTGATTTCTTTAATCTCGGCAAGCGTGTTTTCTTCCTTTTTGTAAATGATGAGACAATAAGTTATGCGAAAGCTATTTTAAGGAAGGAATATGATGTATATCACACAAATGAGTATCAAATTCTTTTAAAAATAGTAAAAGAATACTCGAACTCTATAATTCTTATCAATGTAAATCTTGCCCCGGTACAATTTAATCTTTTTGAATATATAAATACAATAAAAAAAATACCCGATTCAAAAAATATTTCAATAGCAATACCCAGTTACGATAAAAGCATGAAGAATGAATCGTCAAAAGATCAATGTGAATATATATTTCTGAATAAGAAAGCCCCTGCACAAAATATAGGGAAGATAACTGATTATATTAATAATAAAAAGGCAAAGGGACTAAGAAAGCAAGTACGTGTCATCTGCTCTGAAAAAGATCAGGTTAATGTACATATCTATACAAATAATACCAGATATACCGGAAAAGTACAAGATATTTCTTCCGGCGCGATCCTTGTCAGTTTTCCCAAAGATACCCCCATTAAATCATTTAAGAGAAAATTCGAATTTATTATTTCCTTCACAAATAAAGAATATAAAATAACAGGTGAATCAGGATTAAATAAACCCAATAATAATTACCTCATTATTCTTTCAGATAGAATAGAGACAGATGTGCTTCATACGATTTATGATTTTATTTTTGATAAACTGAATGAACGGTTGAAACTGGAAATAGCAAAGGCTAAATAAGGGGACGGGGGACGGAGGTCTTTACATTAAACTTTGTGCGCACATTATTTTATTTTTTCCGGCTTTTTTTGAAGAATAGAGTGCTTTATCGACTGCTTCCTTGAGGACTACACTTGTTTCACCATGATCCGGGAATTCAGCAATTCCGATACTTGCCGTAATTTGAGGGTTGATAAGAGTTGATGTTAATCCGATTTTTAGTTTTACTTGTAAAAGAACTTCCTTAAATTTTTTAGCAATCTGTAATGTATCTGTTATCGATAAATCGGGTAAAAGAATTGCAAATTCATCTCCTCCAAGTCGTGCAATAACGGTATTTTCTCCGCATACCGACTTTATACATAGAGCTACATTCTTTAATATTTCATCACCTGTTTGCATACCAAGGTTCTCATTAACAGTATGAAAATCATCAATATCAAACATTATTAAAGAAAAAGTGCTCTTTTTTTGTTTTGATTTTATTATAACTAATTCAAGTGATTCTTCAAAAAATCGCTTATTATATAATCCTGTTAATTCATCGGTAATTGCCCTGAAGCGGGCCTTTTCTCCCCACAATGCCATTGTCGTCAGAAATTTATCTGCATCACGTAGTCCTAAAATCACATAGCGGATCATCGCTTTTAAGATTTTCACACCAATTTCGGGATATGTCCATACAATACGATAAAAATCAATAAAATCCAGCTTTAAAAGTTCTACATCAGACAAAGCATGACATGTCATGGTTCTGGGGAGTGCTTCCGTGAGAGCTGTTTCGCCAAAAAACATTCCGGAAGAATACCGGGCAACATCCATCTCTCTCCCATCTGCAAGGTATGTATAACTGGCAATTAATCCCTTTTTTACAATATACAGACATCTTCCTCCGTCCCCCTGCTTGAATATAATATCATTCTTTTTTGCAATGCTTGATGTAAAGAATTTTCCAACTATCTTCTGTTCATCTTTTGTACATTCCTCGAGAATTTTGATTTTATTTAAAAACCTGATTTTACTTTCCACCGGAATCACTATCTTTCACTTTTATCTTGTGTTTTGTCGTTTGATTATCCTGAGCTCCTAAAACACAAATCTCATTTCTACCCTTCATCCAAATTAAATTCATTAGGTTATAGGTGGCAGTCAGTACTTCCCGCCAATTCTGCTTTGAATTTTTACAAATTCCTATTACAATTGTAGCAGTAAGACGGAATACTTTTTTTTCTTTAGAATTTATTTCATTCTCAGATACCGCATATATCCGTCCCGGCCCAATACTAAGAAAACTCGATGCAAGAGATCGTGCCATTTCCAATGCTTTATCAACATCAGTATGATTTAATACAAGAACTGCTTCATTCCCTCTTAAGCGAACACCCCATCCTTTTTCTTTGTCTATAATAGCATTTTGAATCACTGATGCGATTCGTGCGAGAACAGCATCTCCTGCTTTATGTCCAAAGATATCATTTAATTGTTTAAATCGATCCGGTTTTAGTACGATAAATGCAATGGGTGGAGTTAATAATCTGGATACTTCTTTTTCAAGATATAGTCTCGTATATAATCCGGTTAACTGATCGGTATATAATTGCTCCTGAAGATGTTTTATCCACGTTGTATTTTCTGCAATAAGAGTCCGTACAGACCGCAACCGGCTCGAAAGAGTAATGAGAGAATGAAGATATAACCGGGTCATAATATCGGGACGTTCATTCGTGAGATGATCCAAGGTATGCGGAAAAGCCGGGAATATTATCAGTTTACTCTTTTTTGTTGTTCGGGCTTCTACATCATAAAGCGAATGAGTAATAAAATCGAACTCACCAAAGCTATCTCCGGTAACATATCGAGCCAGGGCTATGGTCTTTTCATTATCAGTATGTTGAATAATGCTGATTTCACCGGATTTTACAATATAGAAATGAATTGCCGCAGCACCTCGATGAAATACGATTCTATCTGCATAAATGACTTTCTCTACTGATCTGGAAGCAATATATTCCAAATCTTCATCCAGCAAGATAGAAAAGAGTTCCGCTTTTCGTAATAATTGTATATCCACCATTTATTATGGTATCCTCTATTTATATATCTTAATTTTATGAATTTTTAATCAGGATGTACAGGATTTTTATTATATTTTAATTTATTTTTATGAAGAATTGGGGGAAGACATGTTTGGTATGACTGGTTTTATCTATTAATTCATTTCCTCATCTATGAGATGCAGCTATTTGAGAGCTGCATCTCATAGTAAAATATCACTATTATGAAAGGGAAAATTCATCTACTCGCGTTTAAAACAATATGCTATCTCGTTTCGCTCACTCTTATTATAATCCCAAATTATAATTAATATCTCTTATACAGAGCCTTATCAATTTTTTACCGGATTATACTCGATTTACTATTAGGTAAACCTCCGTCCCTTTACTTCTTCATTACCGATATTCCCCACTTCGCGGACAAATATCCCGAAATAAACACAATCTGTTCATTGGAAATGGCCTTATCAAAAATGATTACTTCCCCGATATATCCTTCCAGAGTACCGCTATCGGTTGTCCCATTTCCGCCGATATGTAAATTCCCTGAACAATTCATGCCCTCGCTATAAGCAACAGCCTCTTTAATCTCACCATCGACCCATACAGCGAGAAGATTAAAATCACGGTTATATACTCCCGAGATAACCGCGAAATCTGAAATATCGGTGTTAGGAAAAGAAGCAGACGCTTCCCCGTTAACGATAAATGAAAATTCAGTATTTTCCTCATTTGCGGAGAGTGAGAAACCCGAATCCATAGCCATAATGGTATGGTTCGTCTGACCATTTATTGTATCTATTCCGGACTGTTTGGCTATAATAAAAAATGTTATATCGGATAAATCAAGTGAGGCACTCTCAAAAACAGTAAAATACGGGTTTGTAGCTATCCCATTCTCATGAAATCTTAATACCGGATGCCCATTAACCATATTTTCAAAATATATAGGAAGAGATCGTGAGGGAGGTGTATCTGCTGTATTATCATTCCCGGACCTGTCATTCCACTGATCAATTCCCATACCATTTACTAAGGGATTTACAAACGGAACTAAACTGCCAACATTCATCGCGTCCAGCCAGAGTACACTATCTTCCATATCATAAATTGTATAACTTATTGACGATTCCTCTGATTCAACACTATCCCCATCCGTAGCAATACAACTGATAGTAACTGGTCCCGGCATACTCGGCCCGGTATAAACTACTGTTGCACCTGTTGTTACATTAAAGCTTCCTCCGCCGGTGAGACTCCAATTATATGTTGCAGTTGCACCGGATCCCGACGCGGTAAGGTTTACCACAGACTTAATAAATAATTCTGTATCATTAAACTCAGTACCATCAATATCAACCGAAATGACCGGGGCAGGAACTGTATCAGGTCCTGTTGTATCAGGAGTTGGTTCCGGAGTGCCATCCACCGGGGTGGGAGAAGGGGTCGAATCTTCCGAAGGCGTAGTGCTGCCAGGATCACAGGATAAGAAAAAAGCAGAGATGCAGAGAATAATACAGATAAATTTAATAATTGATTTCATATTTTTACTCCATATTTGTATTTTTATTTTTTAACTCTCTAAAAATAAACTATCTTTACTTCTTAATGTAACTCAAAAATCAAATGAGTGGTATTTATATTTATAATTCCTATGCTCAATATACTATTTTTTATTCTGGAATTCAATAAAAATATTCAATCATTGGCCTTGAGTATCTTAAACAGTTGATTCTATTCCATATTCTTTCATTTTATTAAAGAGAGTTCTCCGGGTAATCCCCAACTCTTCGGCAGTTTTTGTCCGGTTTCCTTCCCACCGGGCCAGGGCAGTAAGTATCGCATCTTTTTCAATCTGTCTTATTGTCCCTTTTTTTACAGCGAAAGTCTTTGGTTCCGGTTCAATATCAAAATCCTGCATTGTCAGCATATCTGTTTCAGCAAGAATGAAGGCGCGTTCAATAATATTTTCAAGTTCACGGATATTTCCGGGAAATGTATAATTTTTAAGGAGTTGTAATGCATCGGGAGTGATTCCCTTAATGTGGACATCTTGTTTTTTTATGGTTTTATTAAAACCTTCTATAAAAAATCCGATGAGTTCGGGAAGTTCCTCTCTCATCTCACGTAAGAGGGGGAGCTGTATATTGATAACATTAAGACGAAAATATAAATCTTCCCGGAATTTTTTATCTACAATATGTTGTTTTAAATCCCTGTTTGTCGCCGCGATGATCCTGGTATTCACCGGGATTGGTTTTATGGAACCTAAGCGCTGAATTTTTTTATCCTGAAGAAAACGTAATACTTTCACCTGAAGACTTAATGGCATATCTCCAATTTCATCAAGAAAAAGAGTTCCGGAAGATGCAAGCTCTATCAATCCCGGTTTTCTTGTTTCTGCCCCGGTAAATGCCCCTTTTTCATATCCGAATAGTTCGCTTTCCAATAAATTATCCGGAATTCCCCCAAGGTTGATAGGGACAAAGGGGCCTTCTGCCCGGGGGGATAAAAGATGGATTCGTTTTGCAGTGACCTCTTTTCCTGTCCCGCTTTCACCAGTGATAAGAACAGTCGTATCGGTTTTTGAGACCTTACCGATAATATGTTCAATTTTTTTATACTCCTCACACCGGGGAATCCAAATCTTTTCATCAACATACAGCCGTTTGCCCACTGCGACATGGTCTTTATTTACCCGTTCATCTAAAAGCCGTTTGAGCCGGATAACGAGCTCTTCCGGATCAAAAGGCTTCACGATATAATCCCTTGCTCCGGATTTCATCGCATCAACAGCATCATGTATTTCTCCAAAAGCGCTTATAATTATTATGGGAAGATATAATCCCCGCGCCTGAACCCACTGAAGAAGCTCCAAACCATTTATCCCGGGCATTTTAAGATCAACAACCGCCGCATCGAATACTTCATTTTCCAATATCCGCTCTGCAGCTAAACCGTTTTCTACAGAGGTACTTTCCATCTGTTCAAGCTTCAGAAAGCGTACAATTGAGTCTCGTATATTTTTTTCATCATCAACAACAAGAATTTTAGGTTTCCTCATTGATTTTCCTGAAAAAAAGCCGGACCTCCGTCCCTCCTCCAACTCGTGAATTGAGTGTAATCTTGCCCTTGTGTGCTTCCATAAACCGTTTTGTAATTGAAAGCCCGATGCCTGAGCCCTTTGCCCTCGTCGTGAAAAAAGGATCAAAAACCTTATCCATTTTATCCTGTGAGATTCCAGGTCCGCGGTCGTAAACAGTAAGGATTATATTTTTTTTATCTTCATAGAGTTTTAATTCTATAGGAATATCAGGTTTCTGCTGATTTTCAATTGCATTATTGATGATATTCTCCAGCACACTTCGTAATCTCTCCCTGTCAAAAGAAATAGTATCATTTGTGAGGATTTGAGTAAAGTCAACAAGTGCATTAAACCGTTTTATAAGATTCCGGATAAAAGGGGCAAGAGAGATGGTCTCCGGAGCGCCCAGGGGATCCCGGACAAAATCAGAAATTCTGTTCGTCAGGAGGGAAAGCCTGTCAATCTCCTCTTCCAAAATAGAAAGATCCGGAGCCCGTTCCCGGGGAAGGACTTTTTTAAGATATCCTGTCTGAATCCGCATAGCCCCCAGGGGATTTTTTATCTCATGCGCAAGCACCCGGGCAATTTCACCTAGACGCGCAAGCTGCTCTTTGGATATAAGCTTCTTCCGGTATTCCCGGTTCTTTCTATAAAGCAGGATGATAACAATCATAACTCCCAGGAGAAAAAAGGAAATAAAAACCCCGAGAAACCAGCGATTATGAGACCGTTGTATAAATTGAGAGGCTTCAAGTTCAAAAAATAGAAGGTGAGGTGTTAATCTGTTTTGTCTCTGTTTCATACGGTCCGGACGACTCATTGTATGGGGCGGTCCGGATTGCATATGGCGAAATCCGATTCTCCGGATTAATGTAAAAGTCTTTTTTTTATTATCAATAGCAAAATAAGGCTCCGTCAGGAGCTGAAACTTACTGCCGAGAAAATCAGGAGCACCTCCCCAGGTTCTTATTTTCTCTCCCGTTATTTGATATATCCCAAAACCAATTACCTTTTCAGGTAATTCAATCTCTTCCGACATAAGACCGGGCATCAGGGTTTCCATAAATGATGAAGCGGTTCTTTCTGTTTCAAATTCCAAAAGAAGTCTGCTTCGTGCCGATTCACCGGTTAAAACAGAAAGAATAAGGGCTGTCACACCAATATATATGAGAATAAAGAGAACATAAACAAGGTATAGTCTTATTTTCATCCATTTCATGACGCTGTTTCCTATCGGAGAAAGCATACCTGATTTCAAAAAAAATAACCAGCCGGGAGAATCCACGGCTGGCCAAATCTGTTATTTATTCAAATATTTCTTCATCAGGTCCCGGTCCAACGGGCCTGTCTCCTCGGCATCCCATATGGGGATGCCTCTGTCCCCTTTTTCCCCAGTTGCCACGGGAGCCATCACATTTTTCAGATCCTCTTTCAAATTTCAATTCCTCGCCATTAATGAGCGCTTTTTCTACAAAAAGCACCTTTTCGCCCGGATTAAATCGCCGTGTTGTCACATCCTTCTTAACCGTGAGAATAACGCCTTCAATAGTGACTTGATTCCCTTCATCGATAGTAAGATTTGATAAATAAAAGCGCGGAACCATAAGTTTGTAGACCTCCGTCCCCACTTTAAGTTCAGGGAAAATCCGGTTTGCAATGATAAGCTCACCTGTCAGCGAGACCTTTTCTTTGGATTCGATAAGTTGTTCTATTTCATCATGCCGTTTCCCATACTCACCCTGTTGCCCCTGCGCAAATACTGATAGTGTTAATCCTATCATAAGCATAACCAATAACATTTTCTTCATTGTCATTCGTTGCCTCCTTCAAATAATTTTGTTGTTATATATGTTTTTGCAAAAGGCATGCCAAGGTTCACTTATGTCGAAAAGAAGTATAATATGTGTCATTTGGCATCATTTTGATGTTTTAAACGTTTGTGGGGCCACAATGATAGTCTCAGCATCCTCATAATTTCCCTTTTGGAGTGGGAATAAATTTCCCGATTTTACAAGAAGAGAAGTTTTTTCCCATTTATTCTGATGTATTTACACAACTTGAAGAAATAAGCAGGCTGCTACATTCTTACACAAAAAATCTCTGTTTTTTAACGGATATATCTATAGATAATACCCGGTGTACTTTTAACCTGAACCTACTCTTTCTTAAACAAAACCTTATACTCTCCGGGTATCAAATTACGCTCTTCAATCTTCCCGTTATCCCCGGTATCACCTTCCTGTTCTTTTCCGTCCGGTCCGATAAGCGTATATTTCGCATTCTTAAGTGGCACTCCATAGATATCCATAACATCAATAATTAAATCCTGCCCCCACTCCAGGGTGCCGCTTTCAACTTTTTCACATCTGAAACTTTTCGCTGTAAATATAAACTTCGGTTTCTCTTTCAGGGGATTATCAGATTTTTCTATATACTTATAGCGCCATTTTACTTCTGCTTTGCCATCAATATTCTGCCCCTTAAGGACTGCCTCAGGGCTGTCTTTTTCTTTGTCCGCCCCGTCTGCCCATATGGTAAATGTGACATTTGCATAATCATACTGGTCCACAAGCTCAACAGTTAAGGTCACTTCTTCTCCTATCACAGCCGTGTCACTACTCCACTCCGGTTTTTGCAGTTTTGGCTGCTTTTTCGACTGTTGTGTTTTGGCTTCAGTTGTGATGGGTGTTGCCGTATTAAAACGTGTGCCCCCATCCTTTTTAAACTGATCCTCATCCATCCCGGGCATTAAAATCGGGAGAATTACCGGGGCACCGACCGCAATTATGGTACATGTCTCCTGGGGTTGCGGGTCATTACAGGTTTTTACCATACTCCCCAGTACTGCCGCATCTTTTCCGTTTATTTGCACATTCGAAACTGTCCCGGAAGAAACTTCCCCTTCATTATTCGGATTTTTCTTAAATTTTACACCCGGGGGCATGCAAATGTGACCCGGGGTATCAAATTTGGATTTACTTCCCTTTGTTGCCGCGGCCTTGTCGTTGATTGTGACATCCTGGGAAAGTTTGTCCGCGAGTTTTCCAAGGTAGGGGTGGGGAATCATCGGAATTGTTTGAAGGCCGCTGTTTGTAGGAACTTTTATATCGTGCATATCGACGCCCACAACCTGGTCGTCCTTTTTCGCTATTTGTTTCACCCCGGCTGTTACCCCGGATGAACCTTTTATATTAATTTTGGACTTTGCCTTAAGAATAACATCTTTCCCTGATTTAATTGTAAAATTGCTTTTTGCTTTTTTTGAGATGGATTCATTTTTAGCGGTGATGGAAAGATCTTTGTTGATGGTAACATATGTATCATCCTTACCCTCTATCATGAGTTTCCGGCACTTTATGGAGATATCACCATTTTCATTTACTATGGAGAGACCTTTGGCCTTATCCAGTACAAGTCGCATACCCCCGTCTTTAGTATGAATGAGGATTTTCTCTTCTCCGTCCGTATCATCCAGAATAATTTTGGAACCACTTTTTGTCGTGAGTACTTTTATATTGTTTTCTTCATTATCTGACAGGGGAGGATATGCCCGGGGAGTGTATACCGACCCGACAACGATTGGACGTGAAGCACAATCATTAAAAAAAACACAAATCACCTGGGTTCCCACATCCGGGAGCATCCATATCCCCGCCTCTCCGCTTGCGTAGGGACGGAGGAGTGGAATCCAATCGGTAATAACGTCACCCCAGTGAGGAAATCGTACCTTAATACGCCCCCGTTTGTCCGGATCCGCATTATTGTCTACAATTGCCAGATCAAACCGGATACATACCTCCGGGTCTTTAAAAACAATCCTGCTCATAGGATTAGCAGGATCATAATATTTCACTTTTATTCTTTCGATGTCGATGTGTGTGAGAAAACCCATAAATCTCGTACCTTTCTTAATTTATTTTAACTGTATCCTTTATTATTTACCGGCTGATATCCTTCGAATTCCATTTTCCGGCTCTTTATTTCTTCCGGTATATAGTCCGTTTCTACTCTTAATCCTTAACGTACGGGTAAATTCTTTATATTCTGATTCAATAAAAGGTGAGTACCACTTGAACATGAGATACTCATCAGTTTCTCCCTCTTGTATCCTGTCCGGTTTATACAATGTGAAAAATTATACCATTTCCTATTCTACGCCGGCGACCCACATAAACAATTTATCACAAGGGTGCGGTTGTGAAAACTTTTGATCTCTCGAGAACCCGCGTTTCGCTATTATGCTCCATATTCTTGCTCAAAAAAACAATACTATGAAGAATAATAGCACATGATAAATCGGGAGTAAAGATTTTTTTGAATAGAAATAGAATATTTTATGTTTCCGATCCTGTTTTTTCAGCTTTAGACTCTGCTTTTTCTTTCTTGTTTTTCTCTTCAAAAGCCAGTGCCGTTTGCCTTTTGTAATTAAAAAAACCGATAATAATAATGATGATACCGGTAAGCAAAATAGTTGCTGCTTTAAATATATTTGTTTCTCCGGCCATATCAAAGAAAATTACTTTTATTGCAACAATAACAAGTATAACATCTGCAAAATAGATAAAAACCTCTTCCTTATTTAGATAACCCCAGAGAAACAGTACTAATGCATAAACGCCCCAACATACGGAATATATAATATTGACATTATAAGCGATTGTATAGAATTTCCATAGATATTGTATCTGAAATGTTAATAGAATACCAGCTGTCAAATGACTTATGAAAGTAATAAAAACAATACCATACATAAGTCCCTGTTTATTTTTAACCTTTTGCAGACTATTTAAAATTCGTTTTGAAAAAACAGCGATAAGAAAACCCAATAAGGCAATTGCAGACCACAGAAGTCCCGGGGGGTTGATAAATGGGATATATGTCACACCAAACCATTTCACATGAGCAATATCCCAGGCATGGGAAAACCAATACATAAGTACCAAAAACCAGGAGAGTATACCAACAATTGCTAAAACATTATTTTTTGTTTTATATCCGGCGAAAAACAGTAATGCCGTCAAAATTACCCAGACAGCTCCACGGATAACATGTTCCATTCCTGTTATTGTTAATGATGCACCGAGTATAAAACCGGAAATAGCCACAAGGAGAATTCCTGAAAGAAAATAGGAAAGTATTACCTTTTTTTCAGTTTTAATGATGATAGTAATAAGTCCTGCAATAAGGAGAGCAACGAATCCAAGAATCAATAGCCCTATTGATATATTAAGCCGCCACAGGTAAAAAATAAAGCATGTCCAGAAAGCATAGAGTAGCAGATTTATAGTAAGGAGGATTAAATAAAAAGATGGGGGCTTTTTATCATCCCGTTTTGCTGCAATAAAAAGACCGGCAATATAGAGAATAAAAATCAAGGTTATATAGCTAAATGGTTCTACCCAGATTAATGTATTAAAAATAAAGTAATACCCGATATATAATAAAGCAGTGATTATCAATCCGATTATTGGCAATTCTTTCCATTTTTTCATAATAGCAAAAAAGAGAATTGCAGCGTTTATGGTAAATCCATAAATAAAGAGAATAAAAAAATGGAATTCAGAAGCCTTCACAATAAAAGGGGCAAATAAAGCAGCTGATAATCCGAGTGCGGTTAAGATTCTCAAATTATAGATATAAGTAATAACCGAAAGCACCAGTGTTATAAGAATAATTATCACAAGAGTAATTATATCAGCCCATATATTTGCAAAATTGGAATACGCGATTGTTGCATAGATAATTCCACAGGAAAATCCTGCAATAATCTCACCTATTATTTTATACTCTTTTCTGTAAACAATTATTCCGGCTATTGCACCGGCAGCACCCGATATAAAACCAAGAAAAACGATTGCGATGGGAGGTATCCATCCGTCATCATATCCCACACGAATAAAATAAAGGAGAGCTGCAAAAACAAGTAGAAAACCAATTACCAAAATCCAATATTTTTTTAAGATTTCAGTCGTTTTATTCATATCAATTTTACTCATGTATCGATACCTCATTTTCTTAGTAAAAATATGTTTTGATGCAGAGACTGCTAAAAACCACTTACTATTCAGTCTAAAAGACTTATTTTCATACTGCAACAATAAAATAAAAAATTTTTATGGAAATCACACTTGACTAAATCCAAATCTTAAAAAA
>JAFGRV010000590.1 GCA_016934975.1 Spirochaetales bacterium
GAAAACCTGGCAGCAAAGATCGCGGAAAAACGATCTGCCGTGGAATCTCTTTCTTCGGAACTCACAGAATTAAAAAATCATTATAATGAAGAATTGAGGTCCTTTACGACTCAAAAAGCCGATATAGAGATACAAATAAAACGCAATGAGCTGAGAATCACTCAAATAGAAAGGGAATTGGAAAGCTACCGTGAAAAACTATTGTCATCTGAATCAACATTAAAGAATATAAAACCCGTAACCGCAAGGGTTCTGTTACAATTAAGAGACTACATAACCGCAAGTCTGCCTTTTCAGGTACCCCAGCGGCTCTCGGAGATAGAAACCTTACTACGATTACTGGATGATGGGAATATCGATAGTGGGAATATCCTCGCCCGGGTCTGGAATCTGGTTGAGTCCGAGTTTCGTCTTACAACTGAAAGCGGACTTTACCGGCAGGTGATTGAAATAAATGGTGAATCTATGCTCGCCGAAGTTGCCCGTTTAGGAATGGTGCTGCTTTTTTATAAAACCTTTGACGCGCGGTATGGATATGCCATCAATACGAATAATCAATGGATTTTTACAAATGCACAATCCACGGATGAAGAGCATCAACTCGATTTTCTTTTTAATTCATTAAGGAAAAATCTGCGGGAAGGCTATTTTGTTTTACCAAATCCTTACGCATATAGTAATAAATAAAAGATCAACTGTATAACCGGCGTATAAATAATGTTTTAATGAAAGTTATTTAAATCCTTCTTAATTTTGCGCCGGTTGCTATTTGATATTAGAATCGTCATAGCATGAGAAACATCGGAATATATTAATACGGGAAAGGATAAGAGTATACTATGAAAAATTTATACAAAATATTAAATTTTATCTTTATGTTATTTATTTTACCGTCTTCATTTCTCTGGACAGATACCCAGGCAGAAGAAATAAACACATTAATCAACGCATATCAAAAGGAATTTGTCTTTCTTGATAATGAAATAAGACTTTTGGAAAAACGAATTAAAGAAGTAAAAAAAGACGGTGCAATTAGAATGACCAAAGCACGTGATAATCTTTATGAAAAAGAACAAGAACTTCTTCATTTAAACTCCAGGGTAGACAAAAAACTGGAAGAGCAGCGGATTGTTGAAGAAGAACATTATAGTTCAAAAGATACCACGGGAACCATAGACACTATCATTACCCAGGCGGCATCACGGCTTTCCTCTCACGATATTTCCGGATTTATACCGGAAAACAAGGATATGGAAATAAATAAAGCAAACAGTATTGAACAGGAACTTGAGTATGTATTTGAACAATCAATTTCTTTATTAAAAACCCTCGGCTCGATTTATATAAAAAAAGGGACGTTTTATCTGGGAAATGGTGAAGAAGTTAAGGGAAACATTATAAATATAGGAAGGATCGCCAGTTTTGGTGTGACTGACACTCACAGCGGAACCCTTGGCCCTATCGGGGGAGGTAATTTAAAAATTTTTACAGATAAAACCGGAAAAACAGCACAACAAATCGCTGATAAACAAATGCCCCTCACTCTTCCCATATTCCTGTACGAATCACTTGATAAAATGGCGGAATTCTCATCCGGAAACAAAAGTATTGAAGAAATTATAAAGGGCGGAGGTATTATCGGGATCGTAATACTGATAATCGGAAGCATCGCGGTCATTCTCATCATCGCCCGTATTATTTTCTTGTGGAATTCAGGACGTACTGATAAAAAGATGTTACATACTATTTTTAACCAGGTGAAAAAAGGAGCCTTAAAAAAAGCGATTTCCACGGCAGCTCATTTACCGGGAGCAATCGGCCGGGTGATGCTTTCCACATTACAGGGAATCGCAGTCAGGGCGGAAAATGTAGAAGATGTCATCTCTGAAAGCGTATTAAATGAACAACCCAGACTTAACAGTTTCCGTTCAATTTTAACAGTCTTTGCTGCGGTAGCGCCTTTGTTGGGTTTGCTGGGTACGGTAACAGGCATGATAGCGACATTTGATATTATCACCCAATACGGAACAGGGGATCCGAAACTTCTCTCCGGAGGTATATCGGAGGCACTTATTACAACGGAATTCGGTCTTGTTGTCGCAATACCGGTTCTCCTTATCGGGAACCTTTTATCATCATGGGCAGACAGAATAACATCCGGTCTGGAAGTAAATGCATTAAGAGTTTTAAATAATTTACCTGAAAACCAATCAATAAAGGAAACAGAGAACAATGATTTATGAATTATGGACCGATTGGATATCCTATCTTACCCAGGGCGGCTTTATCATGTGGCCTTTAGTACTGGGAACAATAATACTCTGGTATGCCATAGGTTACAGGTTTATGTATTTAAAACGGGGAAGTGATTTACATCTCCATTCACTTATCCATCAATATGAAAAAAATCCGGATACGCCTGTCAAGGGATGGGTTGATAATGCTGTCGCCAAAGCAGTAAACATACGAAGGAGCAACAAGGGAGAAATCAAACGGCTTCTTGAAGACGAATTCTTTCCGATCCTTGAAGCTATTAACAGACACAGCATTGTTATACGGGTGATTGTTTTAGTCGCTCCTTTGGCCGGGCTGCTGGGGACAGTGGTGGGAATGATTGAAATGTTTGATTCTTTAGGCAGCCAGACCTTCTACTCACAATCCGGCGGGGTTGCTAATGGTATTTCCAAAGCCCTGTTCACAACCCAAATGGGATTAGTTATTGCCATCCCCGGCATGATAATCGGCCGGTTTTTAGAGCGAAAAGAAAACCGGATGAAAGATGAAATAGCACAATTAAAAGATTATTATAATGCCGGATATTTAGAAAGGGGTATGAAATGAAATTCTTACCAAAAAAACATGAACCCGAAGATTTAAATATTTCACCGCTTATCGACATGGTGTTTATCCTGCTTATCTTCTTTGCCGTCTCGACAACCTTTGTAAAGGACATGAAATTAGATCTGGAGCGTCCCCAGGCGAGCAGTTCTGTTTCCGCTTCAAGCAAATCTATCCGGGTCTATATCGACAGGCAAGGCACGGTATATCTCAATGAGCAGCCAATAAAAACCTGGATGCTTCAGAGTTTATTACGTGATTCATTTACCTCTGCCGCTTCTCAAACTGTTCTTGTGATCGCGGACAGATTAACACCGACTGAAAGCCTCATCGATGTTGTGGATCAGGCGAAACTCGCCGGGGCTTCTGAAGTAGGTGTAGCCACTGAATTTAATTAGGGAATCGATATTGTGAATAAAAAGAAACAGAAAATAAAAAATAAAATCGGGGCTTTTAGCATAATGATCCTCGGCACATTCTCCGTCCTTTTCAGTGTGACTGTCATGAATAATTTTATAGTCAAACAAGATAAAAAGGATTTAACCACCCCGATTACTTTTGATGTCCCGCCGCCGGTTAAGAAAATTGAAAAACAAGATCCGACCGAGGTGAAACCCAGGCCTGTACGTTCATACGAACGCAACCTTGCCCCCATCCCGCAGCTCCCCGGGAGTCTTTCCAATATAAGCGTTGATCTGCCGGATTTCGAAGCAGAGAATACATCCGGATTGGCGGAAAAATTGTTAGGTGACCTGGAGGGGGTAGCCATGACCGAAGACAGCGTAGATACTTTGCCAGTACCCAAACAGATGCAAATCACCTACCCTGAACGGGCCAAACAACGGGAAATCGAGGGAAAAGTAAGGGTGAGTTTACTCATTGGAACGGACGGTAAAATTTTAAAGTTTAAAATACTTGATTCAAATCCCCCGGGGATATTCGATGAAGCAGTAAGAAATGCCGTAGCGTATTGGATTTTTGAACCTGCCAGGTATCAAAATAACCCGGTTCAAATATGGGTAACCATACCAATACCGTTTAAGCTGCATTAAGTGAAGTACATGTAAAAAAATAATGACCAGTTAAATGGCTTTTTACGGTTACTTCACATAAAAAAACAATAAAGGGACTTATTAACGAAATGAGAAATCTACTAATTTTATTACTGATGATTATATCGACCTTTTCATATGCCACCGGCGGACAGGAATCCGGTTATGATGAGGATTCCAGTCTGGAAATGAGAAATGATGAAGTTGATTATTTAAGTATCGCAGCCATTATGGTTCGGGACGGCAGGTATGACAAGGCAAAAAAAGCCATGGAGATGGTTGATCCGAAAGCACAAGAAACCGATAAAATCCGGTATTATACTATCCGCGGGCTTTTAAACCTTTCTTTGCTGTTATACGAGGAATCAATCCGGGATTTTTTAACTGCAATAGAGCAAGGACAGAAAAATCAGATCATTTATGTTTATCTTACCCAGAGTTATTACGCCTTAAAGAAATATGAAGACACTATCGTCACAATAGAAAGAATTCAGGATATTACACTCTATCCTGAATTACTTGGTATTAAGGCTCAAAGTTACTGGGAATCGGGAAATGTGAAAGATGCGTATGTGACAGTGGAACAATCGATAATACTCTTTCCGGCTATGCATCAATTTCACATTCAAAAAATAGGATTTCTGTTGGAGCTTAATCTCACCAGGGAAGCGATTAATATGAGTAAATTATATCTCTCCCAATTTGGAAATAAAAGCAATGCTTACCTGACGATAGGAGAAGCGCTCCGGCGGGGTGGTGAATTGGAACCCGCCTTAAAAATTCTTGAGATGGCGAAAATAAAATACCCTGAAGATCAAAAGATACGTCTTGCACTCGCCCAGGTTTATTTATTTCAAAATAAAGTACTCATAGCAGCGAAATTAGTAGAAGAAGCCGCACTCTATGATCCTCGTTTTTATAAAGAAGCTGCGGAATTATATTCCAGGGCGGGAGATTTATTCAGGGCGCTTTATATTAATTCACTCCTTACAAACCAGGAAGAAAAAGCAGAACAGAGATTTCGACTTTTACTCCAACAGGAAAAATACGAAGAAGCAAGCGCACTGGAACCACGCCTTATCAACCTGGGTCTTGTAAAGGATGACCGTACGTTTTACGCATTAGCATACGTATTTTTCCGTATTCAGGAATACGGAAAAGCGATTTCTTATTTAAACAAAATAACCGGTTCTGAAATCTTTCAGGAAGCAACGCAATTAAGAAAAGCAATTGAAGTAGTGAAAGCTCAAAGCATTACATACTTTTAAGGAGAAACCTATGTTCCCCAATAGAATAATACTCTTTTTAGTCACTATGATATTAATGATATATCCGGCAATGAGTCAGGAAGTTGATGGAACAATTCACATTTATATTTTTTCAGGGACTGGTCTTCCTCTTTCCGGTGTCACCACAACTATACGCAATGTAACCTATGAATCTGATAGTAACGGCTTTCTTGATCTTTCTCTCCCCCCGGGAAGAACTGAATTAACCCTATATTACAATGGGAATATTATATCCACACTCAAAGTGTCAATTCATTCCGGACAAATATCCGAAGTTATTATCAATGCTTCTTCGGAACAAAAAGTAATAAGTGATGAAGATAAAGAAAAAACGGATAGCACAGATAAAAAAGATAAAATAATAATGGAAGATACGAATTCCTCCGGAACATTAACCGGAAAAGTCACACATATTGAAAACGGGAAACCAGTGGAAAACGCCACAATTATATTCAGAGGTACCGAGGTTGAAACACACACCAATGAAAAAGGGATATTTCAAGTTAAATTGTCCGGGGGAACATATTCAATTTCCATAATACATCCTGATTTCTCGTCACAAACACTGGAAGCTATTGAAATAAAAACCGGCGATATCACTAAAATCGACATACAGCTTACACCATCTGCAATTCAATTGGAAGAAATTCCGGTTTTCGCCTCTGCAAAAGAACAAGTCCGGGGAGGAATTGCAGAACTCATCGAAGAGACGAAGAATTCGGCAGTGGTAATGAGCATTATCGGATCGGAGCAAATGGCAAAAATGGGGGATTCGGACGCAGCGTCTGCTCTCAGGCGGGTGACCGGTCTTACTGTAATAGGCGGCCGTTTTGTTTTTGTCCGGGGCATGGGCGAACGGTATTCGTCGTCATATTTAAACGGGGCTTTGCTTCCCAGTCCGGAAATAGATAAACGCGTTGTTCCCCTGGATTTATTTCCCGTGAGTATAATCGAAAGTATGGCTATTCAAAAAACATATTCTCCCGATATGTTAGGTGACTTTGGCGGGGGTTCGGTGATGCTCCGTACAGTCGGTATCCCCCATGAACGAAAACAAAGTAACTTGCGTATGACATTAAAGGCATCCGTCACTTTTAACCCCGGGTCCACTTTTACCGAAGCTCTTATGGAAGTCCCGGGAACACTTGATTTTCTCGGGTTTGATGATGGACAACGGGAACTTCCGGAAGAAATCGAGTCTATCGATTTTATTACGGAGGAAACACCAGTGGGTGACGGATTAACCCAGGAAGAACTGGAAAAATTAGGCGAGCTTATGCCGAACACATGGTCTCCTGAGTATATGATTCTTCCTTTAAGCTTTGGATTAACTGCTTCCATACAGGATATAATTGAAATATCAGAGCAGAGTAACTTCGGATATAATATTTCACTAATATATAGCAACAAATACGATTCGATAAAAAATCAGGCGGATACCGGTTATTCCCTGGGAGGGAATGGTGATTACGCACTTCGATATGATTACATAGTTGATTCTGCCAACCATGAAGTGGATATATGTTTTTTAGCGGATCTCATGTATGAGATAAATAAGAATTTCAGTATCGGCCTTTCCTCTCTCCTGATACGTCTCACGGATAATGAAACAGAGCAGTATAATGGATATTACGGAAGTGACGCAGTATATATTAATGTTATCGATCAACAATGGGTGGAAAATATGCTATTAAACGAAACACTTAACGGGAGGATCGGACTTCAAATTTTAAACCAGGCTGATCTCCTGTGGCGATACTCGTATTCCCTTGCATCAAGAAATGAACCCGACCACCGGACAACACGGTATGACTCAACGGACGGTGAATCTGACTATGCATTATCCGACAGGCCGGAAGGATCGAAACGTATTTATTCCCGGGTAATAGATCAAGTTCATGATAGTTCCGTTCAGATGAATATTCCGGTTTTTATCTTTTCCAAAAAGAAAGCGGATTTTCTCGAATTCGGGGTTCGAGCCCTTTACCGTTTCAGGGAAACAGATACCCGGAAATTTCTTTTCACCTTTAGTGAAACTAATGTCCCGCCGGATATTCTGGAAAATGATCCCGAAGATATCTTTACGGCGGAAAACATAGGAGAATATTTCACTTTGCAGGAGACTACCGTACCATCGGATAATTACCGGGCTAATCTTTTTGTGCTGTCCGGTTTCTTTACGGCGGATATTTTATTATTCGACAAACTCAGGTGTAACACGGGAGTACGTATTGAATACGGTGATCAGAAGGTACATACATTCGACCTTTTTACTACGCAACCGGAAACCGTCGCATATACGACAATCGATGTTCTTCCATGTATTAATTTCACATGGTCACTTACTCAAAAGCTTCAACTCCGGTTAAGCGGCGCCAAAACTCTCAACCGTCCCGATTTTCATGAAAAGTCGAATGTGATTAAAGACGAGCATTTGGGCAAAGGGCAATACCAGGGGAATCCCGAATTGGAAAAGGCGGATATTTACCATGCCGACTCACGGTTGGAAGTCTATCTTTCTGAAAAAGAGAATATTTCTTTTGGGATATTTTATAAATATTTTATTAATCCTATTGAAACCGTCGGAGAACCCAAAGCCGGTTCAACTCTCCTCTATACCTGGGAGAATACTCCCTCCGCCTTTAACCTGGGAGCGGAACTGGAATGGAAACTCACATTTTCCGCCGTATCCGATATAGTACAAAAAGTGATATTTCCCGCACAATCAGAATCCGGAGAAAACAAAGATTCTCATACGGGAGCATTAGAATATATAACCGGATTTTTCAGGGACTTATACACTTCCGGGAATATTGCTTTTATCTGGAGTCAGGTGGATTATGCGGAATTATCCGGCACAATAACAAATACATCGAAACAACGGGCTTTACAGGGGCAATCACCATATGTTATTAATGTTTCGTTAGGGTATGAAAATAGTGTTTCCTGGTCACGCAAAACATCGTGTATAACGAGTATTTATCTGAATTATAATGTCTTCGGACGAAGGTTGCTTTCAATCGGCACCTACTCTGTCCCGGATATTTTTGAGGAGCCTTTTCATCAACTGGATATTATTGCAAAACAGAAATTTTCCGAAACCGTTTCCCTTGGAATAAAAATAAAGAATTTGCCGGATTTACCGGCAAGAGAGAGTATAGGGGGAAGCATCTGGAGCAATCTCATTGGTGAACCGGGAAAAATTATTTACGAATATAAAAAAGGCAGGAGTATTGAACTTTCAGTAACGCTTAAGTTGTAAGGATACATTATCACCTGACAGAAACTGTAGTATTTTGCTGTATAAGCAAATGATCAATAAACGAAAACGCCTTTTTTGCGAGGACAGCCGGATTTCCTTTATAATTACCGGCATTTTGTATACAGTCTACACCCCAGATTCCATTATATCCATATTCAAAAAGAATTTTTATACACCGGTAAAAATCAATTATTCCATCCCCCGGGATCAGATGCTCATCTGAAAATCCATGGTTATCATTTAAATTGAGGGCAACAATCTGTGGTAATACACTCAGAGAAAGAAAGTCGGACCAGGTCACAGAAATTTCCGCGTGTCCCGTATCAAGACATAGTCCTATATCCGGCAACCGTTGGATTAATTCCAGTATTATATTATTCATAAAAGAATGAATAAGATTTTCCAAAGCAAGCTGTATGCCGGCTTTATCCCCGGCTTCAAGAAGTATTTCCAGAGCGTTTCGTATCTGAATATAGGAAATTTTAAAATTTTCAGGCGGCCGGTTTATATAATCAAAGGCATGAATAATCACTGAACGGGCTTGTAATTGTTCAGCAAGTTTTATTGTAGAAAAAATGAGCCCGAGTGATTTTGTCCAGACTCTCATATCCCTCGTATAAAGCCGGATCTTTTCAACCGGCGCGTGAACCCAATCCACATCAAGATTAAAATCCATGAGTAATGCGGCAAAATCATCGATTCTTTTCTCCCCGCAATGAATTAAATTCGCAGCGAGGTACTCATCTATATTTATATGAGTAAATCCGGCCGCTGAAATCACGGCGAGTTTATCTTCCAAAGAGCCCATATTCGTAAACGCTGTTGAGATTGATTGTAGCATATTATTACTCCTTTTATTCTTATTATCACAAAAAAGTCTTTAAAGATGCACACATAAAAATAATCAACTTTTGAATCGAAATACTTTAGATATAATCTTTTCATCTGCTGAAAAAATATTTTATATATGACGAATCATCATCTATAGAGTAGCAGCAGAAAATAACTTACGGATTAAAGATATATTATTTTATTATTAGACAGGGTAAAGCCCGGATTCTCTTTTATACTATTCCTTAAGTCACATATTCATCTGCATTAAAAAAAGAATAATTATGATATAAAAATTTTATCCCCTGAACAGGATCTGCTTCATCAATTATCACCAGCCCTTTATACAAAAAATAGGATAAACTTTCTAATAGTGTATACACTGATTTATTCTTCTCTACCGGGGGATTATGAATTGGAGAAGATAAATAATTCTTAAGATAGACATGTTGTACTTTTTTTATTGGAACAATGGATAGAAAATCAAGTATAGCTGTAAATCCCATGATATGTGTACAATTAAGAGCAATTTTAATTCTATTCCAGGTTTTATTCATAAACCGGAAAATAGAACCGGGTTCAAAAAAGACTTCATAGGGAGTATTTTCCATCACCTCAATACTAATCCAGATATTATGAATAAGTGCTAAGTAATCCAGAAAAAAACAAAATTCATGCATCATTTCCCAGTAATCATTGACAGAGTCTGTCAGGGATGAAAGCCTTCCGGGATGAATAACAACTGTTTCCGCACCTAATTCTGCGGCAAATTCTATTGCTTGAGCTATTTGTTTATAGGTTGTTTTTCTTACGCTTATATCCGGCGATGTTGGATTAATATTATATACCGGTCCATGAAGTGAAAGCTTTAGATCCAGATCTAAAGCAACATCCCGTAAAGTTTCGGCACTTTCTCCGGACCTTACTGTTTTCTCATATCCGATTTCAGCAGCATTAAAACCATATTCCGCGATTGTTTTCAGGGCCGAGGTTGTTGAAAATTGGTCAAGTGACATACTTGTAATACCGAATATCATGGTTTTATAGTAACCGTTAATTATTAGTATATTATGAATTTTATATAATCTTTATATTATTTTCCCAATAGTAGCGTGGTCTTTTTACAGTACCTCTATTATGTATTAAAATTATAACTCGACAATAACTCAGTTTTAATAATAGGGGATTATAGTAAAAAAAAGGAGTGATAAGCTATGGCAATGACTGAAACAATAGATTATGGAATATTCATTCAACAGGACCAATTCAACCAACCGGAACAGAATGAATCCGAAACCATGAAAACTGTTTTACAAAAATATATTCCACCTAAAAATACCGAAAGTAAAAAAATATCCCGTATTGTGACCCAGTTCTATTATATTCATCAAAACGAAAAAATAGAAGACCTGACGGAAGATATTAAAAGGGATAATTCAATACGAGCAATCGGCGTCACCGATGATACAGATCAACCCATAGGATTTATAAATATAAATGAATTATTGCAATTATTAAGCAGACCCTATGGAAGAGATGTTTTAAAAAACCATCCGGTATCAGAGGTAATGCAACCAATAAGATTATTCTCCAGGGATAGAAATATCCTTAGTGTGTCGGAAGAAATATATAAGGAAGGTAATGTGCCCCTTGGAGTTTCACAACAGATTACTCCAAAACACAATAAAATAACCCTTAAACCCGGAGAAATCCTTCTTCTTCTTACAGATGGTTTTTTTGACCAAATGAATACGAAAAATAACAAATATACAATAAAGAGAATAGCTGGTATTATCAATAAAAACAAAAATAAATCTTATAACGAAATAAAATCCATACTTTTAGATGATTTTCATAAATTCCGGGGAACACAACCCCAAATTGATGATATAACATTTATTTTGCTAAAGTATGACAATGAAAACAGCTCAACATTATAATTATTTCGCCGTCCTCACAACCCGGAACCCGCAGATGTTCCACGAGTCCTCCGGCGTACCGTGGCTCCTGGCAGATACCCGCAAAAGCCTTTCTTTCCCAAACCGGAAGCCCCCTCTGTGCACCCGGTAGATTCCCTTTTCCGGTCCCGGGGGGTCGGTCTGTTTGTTTCACCGGTGGATATTCTACCACGTACCAGTCCCAGCACCAGTCCCAGACATTCCCCGACATATCGTACAGACCAAGCTCATTCGGCCTCTTTTCTCCCACCGGATGGGTCATGTCCCCGGCATTACCGCCATAACAGGCAACCGAATCGGGGGGTCGACCTGCCCGCATACAGATAACTTTTAGACCCATTTCCCCCATAAAAATGCAATAATTTTAGTAGAATGAAAGTATAGCGGATATTGTAAAGGAAATCCGGTGGATGATAAAAAAGGGAGGAAGGACTCTATAAATAGAATACGTAAATTAAAATATTGTTTTATGTGGCAACTATACTGATATATAGGGATCACCTCGCTATTTTATCTAACATACTTTTTAATTTTTTTTCGGACAACCATACTCCCTTTGTCATAACACCTGCTATCATTTTTGTATTCTTTATGTCTAATAAGGGATTTTTAGCCAAAAGAACAAGATCTGCATCCTTTCCGATTTCTATTGTTCCTACCCTATTCTCAATTCCGAGCATCTTTGCAGGATTAATTGTCGTTGTCAATAAAACCTGATAAGGAGTTAATCCGGCATCATTCATATATTGGAACTCTTCATGCAGACTAAACCCGGCAATAACGTACGGGTTCCCGACATCAGTTCCCGAAACGATATTGGCCCCTTTGTCGTAAAGGGCTTTAAGGAATCTTTTTGATCCTTCAAAATTCATATAATAACTATACCTTTGTTTCCAGGATTTAAGCCGGTCCGGATGAACATATTTAAGTTCAGGGATTTCTTTGGTTTTCAATAAATGAACATTAGAGTAATTTTTCATCACTATTAATGTTGGACAATTCCACACCCCGGATTGCACTGTCAAATCGATACTCGCTTTGGAGTTCATATTATATCCCTTAAAATGTTCAATGCTGTATTGACCAGACTCAATTGCATGTTTTACACCAACCGGTACATGACCAACCACAGGTATATCCAGGCTTTTAGCAGTTTTAAGAATCTCATCATAGACTTTCGGCATAAGTTTGTCATATACCTTGATTGCATCATATCCCTCCTGTTTCATCTTCGTTATTGCGCCGGCAACCTCCTTCGGATCAGTAATAATAAAACTTCCTGGCCATATTGCACCCTTCCCGTCAATAAGTGGGCCGGTTGTGAATAATTCAGGACCGAGAAACTGTCTGTTTTGAATCTTCTTTTTCATTTTTAGATGCTGCGGATTACCCCACATATTTCTGATCAATGTCACCCCGTTGGCCAGAAATAGTGTAGCTTCTTCAATATAGTGTGTATGAACATGCATATCTCCAAAACCAGGTGCGAGATATTTCCCCTGGCAATCTATAATTATGGTATCCCGGGGATATTCCAATTCTTCGAACTTACCTATGGCTTTTATTTTACCTTCCGAAGTATAGACAGAATAATTCTCAAAAACTGTTTCTTCTGTCATTGGTATTATATTTACATTTTTAAACACCAAAGAAACAGGCTCATATTTTTTACAGGCACTGATTAAGGTAATCATAAGAATTATGAGAATAATATAAAAAGTCTTCTTATCCATTTTTTCTCCTTTTTGTATTCAGATAATAAATTTAAATAGGAATTCACTTTCGACCATATATGATTAATTCACATTAGAAGAAGTTTAAGAATTATGTATAAATCTTAATCATTCTTGCATTATATCCACTATAAACTAAAATTTTATATGTTCAAAGTAATTTAACAAAATATTACAATTGAATTTCAATTAAATAGCAGGATTTATTTAAGCCGCCGCCATGTAACCCACAAAAGTTTACGACGTTTTGGACCAAATTTGAACCCGAGCTGCTGTTCCCAAATGAATTTTTCAGCAAAATACAAAACAATTTGTTTCTAAAAGTAAGATCCCAAAATGTGCCGAAGGCCGGAGCGTTAAACTTTTAGTTGTGTGCGGTTTTTATTGGGGCCATGTTGGATATATAAATAATTGGATTAAAATAATTATAATAGGAACTAAAATTAATCCTAAACCC
>JAFGRV010000086.1 GCA_016934975.1 Spirochaetales bacterium
CCCGATGAATACTCCATCAACCTGAAACGGGGATTATTAACAAGGAATATCCTGGGGAAACCATTTTCTATTTTGCTTCTGGATGAATTTGAAAAATCACACCCCACAATTCATGACAGATTTTTGCAATTGGTTGATGAGGGCTGCTTTATAAATGGCGCCGGAGAAACAATCTCCTGTCGTTCCATGATCATTATTGCCACCTCGAATGCGGGAGCGGAAATTTACCGTAAAAATATTCCCGGTTTTATGAAAAATATGAATTTTACTCAAATCGATAAAGAAATAGATCAGGCTCTGTACCGGGAATTCCGGTTTGAATTTTTAAACAGATTCGACCAAATCGTGCATTTTCATCCTCTCAAACGGGAACATATCCGAATCATCGCATTACGGGAACTGGAGAGTCTAAAAAAAAGGACCGGAATTAAACAGCGGGGCTTTGTTATTGATTTTGATGAGAGCATCATCGACTGGCTCGCCATAAATGGTTTTGATCCCGATTATGGGGCGAGATTTTTAAGAAGGATAATGGAAAAAAATGTGTCCACCGCCCTTGCGGATTATATCATTCGGTTTACACCGGGTAAAGGGGCCCATATATTACTGACAGTCCGGAATAATAAAATCATCGCAAGAAATGCACGACAAAAACCCCGGATTGAGCATAAAGTAAAACTCTCGATAAAAAGTCTCTACAAAAAAGAGACAATGCAAATAAATGAAGGAAACATGTCAAAAATTATATCCTCTCTCCTCTCACGGGCAGAGAGCAAGCTGCAACGCCTGGAACAACGAAAAGAGGAAGCGAGTGAGCTGCTGCTTATAATGAATGAAGATGGTTTTTGGGAGGATAAGGAAAAAAAACGTGAAGTGCTGGAAAACTATAAATTACTTGACGTGACGATCAGGGCGGAAAAAAGATTAGCTAAACCTATTATCGAATTAGCCGATGCCTTTGCTTCAGGAGAAGCGACAGATCTCACTACTTATAATAAGCTGATAGAAAAAGCAGCAACTGCTTTATATTGGTGGGAAGAAAGGTTGGCGGAAAATAAGGGCGGGTCTGTCTGGATGGTTCTTGCAAGCTCCGATCCCCATAATCCGGACAGCGATTGGCTCATTGAATTGACAAATTTCGAGAAAAAATGGTGTAAACGCCTTAATCTCTATGCGACAATTGTCGCATACAGCGAGCATGATAATCTCGTGACACGAGTCATTTATGAAGTAAACGGACCGGGGGCTTATACCTACCTTTCTATGGAGCAGGGGCTCCACCGGAAACTCAATCAAAACGCAAAAAATGAACGGGCACTTATTGAGATACATAAACGAACAATACTCCCGGATTCGGATACCATCGAAATAAAACAATGTAAAAAGCAGAAAGGGCTTTTTCAACTGGATATTGGGTACACCTATCGAGTTAAGAATGAAAAAGTAGGCAAACAATACGATTTATTATCTGCGGACCCGGACATATTAAGAAATATTGTGTTTGATATCGTGAATAATGACAAGGAAGACACCTCCTCCATCGCACGAATTTACGGAGAAAATGGCCTGGTGAAAGATCCGAGAACTGGTGCGACCATGCCATATAATAAACAATTTTGGAAAGGTAATTTGGAAGATTTTCTGGATACCTGGATGTCCACAATCACTATTTATGAGTAACCCTATTAAAAAAGCCGTTCGTATATTGATTTAACCAATCTCATTTATTAGAATTATTTGTATGCACCTTTCACCCCCGGAATGGGACGGCAGTTTTAAACTTGATGAAAAGTAGAACCCCTGATTTAACACATGATAAAGGAGGAATTATATGAATTGGGAAAACCTGACATCCCCGGAATTCCAAAGAGCGGTAAAAACCGCTAAAAATCTATGCATCCTGCCCCTTGGGGTGCTGGAAAAACACAGTGACCATCTCCCCATAGGCACGGACATGCTGATAATTAACAGCGTTGCCGCCCTTGCCGCGGAAAAAGAACCTGCTGTTGTCTTTCCCTCCTACTATTGTACCCAGATATTAGAAGCCAGGCATTGGCCCGGAGCAATTGCCATCGGGCGGGACCTTTTGATGAATCTCCTCGAAAATGTATGTGATGAGATCGCCCGGAACGGATTTACAAAAATTCTATTATTAAACGGTCATGGGGGAAATAATTCCTTTCTGCCCTTTTTCCTCATGAGCATGCTCGAAAAAAACAAACCCTATGTACTCTATTTAACCGGATATGGATTCGCTGAACAGTATCCGGAGATAAGAAAAATTATAGAGACTGATGGAAATATTCACGCCGGCGAGGTTGAAACAAGTTTGATGATGGCTCTGTTCCCGGATCTTGTGAAAAACAAAAACATACCCAATAATCCCGCACTCCCCCTTCGCAGGAAAAAACTTCCCCCGGGTGTATCGACTTCCATCGACTGGTATGCCGACTTTCCGGACCACTATGCGGGAGACGCAAGGCTTTCATCCCCGGAAAAAGGAAAACAAATTCTCGCTGTTTGTGTTGAATACACGGTTTCCGTGATAAAAGCAATAAAAGAAGACAAAACCGTTCCGGAACTCATGAGAAAATTCTATAACAAGGTTTTTCACTAAAAGAGATAATACTACAAATTATTTTACAATTTGTAGTATTATCTCTTTTAATTTAATAAAATCATCCGGTAAATTTTTTCCGGTTCTTAGCAAAGCCTTTGCGATCTCTTTTAGCTTAATATCTCCTTGTAGAATATCATTGTTTTTATTTTTTATTGTAAACAGACCAGAACTAATCACACTATTCAATAATTTTTTACCGTTCAAGAAATACTCCCAGCTCCCGGTTCCCCAAATACATCTGGTTTCTTTACCCAGAATTTCTTCTATTTTATTCTCAAA
>JAFGRV010000591.1 GCA_016934975.1 Spirochaetales bacterium
ATATAAGATACACCCAAAAAATCAAAAACTAAAGGAAAATTCGAATTTTCCGAGGAATTCAAATGAACGGATATCCTTAATAAAAGCACCTCCGGGTTCATTGTTGGGAATAAAATAACCGGTACTCAGACTTAAACCAAGATCGGAAAAGGGCCTGTAGTTGATGATAAAATCGATTTCCGTACCAAGATAAAGGTCTTCCGAATCCGGATTAAGTCCCTTTTGATCTGTAATTGCTCCCGTGGTTGCCCTGAAAAAAGCCGTTCCATCGAGAATCAGAAGAATATTCTCCAAAAAGCTCAAGGGAAGCATGGCGAAGGGTTTTATTGTATACCTTCCTTTAATATAAAAAATATTACTGAGTTTCGGATTAAAAATGACACGCTCCTTTTGTTCGGAAATAGGAGTAAAAAGAAAGGACGAACCTTCGGTGTTTCCCTCTACACAGGATATTGAATCTTCATCCCCGCTTGAAAAAATAAAAGAAAGACTAAAGGTAGAATAAGAAAGATCCGGGGAATAGTAATTAATCTCCGTCCCCCCCAAGAAGGCAATTATAGGTACGTATTGATATGAATATCCACCGATTGCATCGTCGTCTTCCAAATAGGAAAGTGTACGGCCTGTCTGGAAGTATCCGAATACATTGTAATACAAAGAAGAATTGACAGCCCCGGAAAGTCCGATACCTGAATAGATTGAATCGTAATATCCGCCCGAATTCTCCGCAAGAGAGAAATTTTCTTCCCCTTCTTTTAAGATATTTTCATTCGATCTCAAATCTTTCTGAATAAGTGCGCTCAGATAAAGGTCCTGTCCGCTGAAAACCTCGGGAAAATGGAACTGAAGAACCCCGAGGAGTCTTGGTGTTCCAAAGAGGATTGATGTATCATCCTGGTCATTTGTATCTGCTTTGGAAAGAGTAATAGTGGAACTATGTTTTGAGAGTAATCCCGTATACCCCATGGCCAAGGAGATAATTGTCCCGGGATAATTGAAATCAAACTGAAACCCGTCTGCCCGGTGATTAAGGACAAGGCGGGAGAATTCGGAAATAGTAAACCTGCCTAATCCTGTGGAAAAAAGGGCCGGACCATTCTCGATAAACGCCCATTTCCCTTTTAGCACGAGTTCATCAATATCAAAAAGATAGGGATAATCCAGTTCAAAAGAATAATTCCCCATCATAGAATATGTCCAGTCTTTTCCCAGTGTGCCGGTAAGCCAGAGGCGGAGCCTGTCTATCTGATAATATCCCGTATTCTCATCTGTGGAGAAACTTGTCGTATTATCAAGGTATCCCCCAAAATCAATCCCAAAGAGAGGTGACGATAAAATGATGCATATAAACAGGTAAAAAATAATGGCTTTTTTCATTATTCCGCCTCCTTCCAGTCGAGAACTCTCGTTAAAATTGTCATGACCTCTTCTCCTGTCATAAGACGTGCGGGATCGGGATTTTCAATAAGAAGCTTAAGATATGCGAGTTCCCGGACAGCATAGCGGGGTCCCGGAAGGAGCATATACATGATTCCCCCGGGAATATTGAATGCTTTCATCAGGAGATACGAATACTCCCCGAGGCTGATTGAATCATCACTCCCTTTTAGGGTTATACCCCAATTTTTGCTCTTTAATGTGTCAAGAGCATCTGCAAGGGATGCGGTTTCTTCGCATTCCCCGGAAGCAACAAGGACGACATATGTCGTTTTATCAAAACCGGCATTTTCTTCTCCGAGTAAAGAATCAATCTGTTCTTCCAATTGTGCATATGTTATGGAGATTGATACCATAAAAAGAATGAAACAGATGATTATGAGCTTATTTTTTGACATTTTGAGCTCCACTATTTGGTTTTCATTTTAAGGAACAGGCAAAAACGCGGTTAAAAAAATTATCGGCCTACACTTCCTTAAGTAATTTTTATTAAAATTCTACTAGTTATTATATAGCTAAAATGAGTGAATATCAATCCTAATAATTTATTCTTTCTTTATTTGATAAAATCAATCATAATAATTAATATATGAGTGTGTTTTACGTGTCCTTGCATCTGAACCTAAAGTTATTAAAAGAAGGAGGATAATAAGTGGATAAAAAAATAATACTCCTCATTATTGTTCCGGTAATTGTTTCCCTCATTTTTGTTGTTTTGAATCTATTTCCCTTTTATCAGGAGATCGAGATCAAATTTTTCGATATTTTACTTCATGTCAAGCCTGGTATCAAAGAATCTCCTGAAATACGTTTTATTAATATTGATGAGGACTCAATTTCAAAAGTAGGTCTTTTCCCCTGGTCCAGGGATATTATGGCAGATGGACTCATTCTTTTAAAAGAGTTTCAGGCTGCATATGCACTCTTTGATATTGAATATATAGATCCGAGCCCCCAAGGGGTGGATGGGGTATATCTTAATGATGCTATTCCGCCTTTATTTACGAGTGAGTTTGCTGAAATCAATGAGCAAATACAAAATCTCTTCCTGGCGATTAAATCAAAACAGCTTCCCCTGTCGGATGCGGAAGAATATATTGATGAGCTTCTATGGGCAAATAATGAGGTAAAGGAAAAGCTTTTAGAGTCTGTTGGCAAAATAGCCAGAGATAATGATCTTTACCTCGGTCAGTCGGCTCATTTATTTGAAAAAGCTTATTTTACGATTAACCTGCCATCGGAGGAGGAGGCTTCCGAAGGATCTTTGGAGGTTGCGGAAGATTTGAAAGAATACGCCCTGAAAAATATCGCCTTAAAATCTATTGATCTCCGGGACCCTGTGGTTCATATCCCCGAAGCTATAAAACCGGCGATTATGCCGATTCTTTCACAATGCGCCGGTGCAGGGTATCCTAATGTCACAATTGATAATGACGGTATAATCCGGCGTATTGATTTAATAAAAAATTATAAAGGAAACTATTTTGCACAACTCGCTTTTGCTCCTCTTCTTGATTATCTCGGGAATCCTGAAATTATATATTATAAAAATAAAATAGTACTTAAAAATGTGAAGTCTCATACCCGGCTTTCCGGAAAAAATGAAAAAGATATTACCATCCCCCTCACGAAAGACCAGCGGGTACTCATTAACTGGGTAAAGAAGGATTTTGATGAGAGTTTTGGTGAACATGTCTCGTATTACAAATTAGTTGAACATAAGAAACTTGAAGGGGATCTTATTAACAATCTTTTCCGTGTCATGAGACCGGCCCGATTTTTTACGTACTATGAAGGAGAGGAGGACCCCTATGATCTGTACATGTATTCGGAAGATATCAAAGATGAAATACTGAATGGGGGAGATCCCGCGGCTATGGATGAGTACAGGGAGATCAGGGATCACTTTTTTTCCGAAATCGGATCTTTTCTTACCGGTCCGGCCATGGATAGGATGATAGAAAAGGTGGATGAAATATTATCTACCCAGGGGGTGAGGGAGGAAACATACGCCGAATATAAAGAACTCCGTGAGTTTACCAAAAATGTGTTCGAGAAAACCCGGGGGATTTATAATGAGTTGATGGAACTGCGGTCATATTTACGTGAATATATCCCCGGGGCAATCTGTTTTATCGGATGGACGGGAATATCCACAACAGATATTGGTGTTACTGCCTTCTCGGAAAAATATATGAATGTGGGGGTTCATGCATCAATTATGAATACTATTCTTCAGGAAAATTTCCTGGATATTCTCCCCTGGTGGGTCTCCATGATTTTTGCCTTCGTCATGGCTGTCATTATCAACCTGATAATACGAAACCTGAAACCCCTTCATTCGATTCTGGTTGGTATGGGTTTTATTATCGGGATTATTTTTATTATTTCCGTCTTTTTCTATTTTACCGGAATATATACGAACATCCTTACTCCAACCCTTGTCTGCTTTTTTACGTTTATCATTCGTATATTTACGGTTTTCATGGAAACCTATAAAGAAAAAACCTTTATTCGCGGTGCATTTACCCAGTATCTTTCCACGGATGTTGTGGATGAATTAATCAGATCCCCTGAAAAATTGCACCTTGGGGGTGTGGAGAAAACCCTTACTGCGTTTTTTACCGATATAAAGGGATTTTCCACTGTTTCGGAGCAGCTTAATCCCACCGACCTTGTGAAGCTCCTGAATGCATATTTGACGGAAATGAGTAATATTATTCTTTCCTTAAAAGGAACTATCGATAAATACGAAGGAGACGCGATAATCTCCTTTTTCGGTGCTCCCGTTGCCTTTGAGGATCACGCGGCAAGGGCTTGTTTAGCTGCCGCCCGGATGAAACGAATGGAAAGATTACTTAACGAACATTTTATCAGGGAAAGTTTAAGTCCCGGCCCCCTTCTTACCCGTATCGGTATTAATACGGGAAGAATGGTTGTGGGGAATATGGGAACCACTCAAAAAATGGATTACACAATCATGGGAAATGCGGTAAATCTCGCGGCCCGTTTGGAAGGTGTGAATAAGAAATATGGTTCCTGGATCCTGATATCCGAAGCCACCTATAATGAGGGGTGTGAAAAAATTGTGGCACGACAATTGGACAGGGTCCGGGTTGTGGGGATTCATACCCCGGTGAGGCTGTATGAAATTATTGATGAAAAAGAAATTGTAAAGCCGGATATTATCGAAGCCGTGGATATTTTTCATAATGCCCTCCAGTTGTTTGAAAAGAAGGAATGGAATAAGGCTTTGAAAGGGTTTGAGGAGGTACTAAAGATCATACCCGAAGACGGGCCATCTCTCTTTTTTATAGAACGGTGTAAGGAATATATTATAAAAGCCCCCTCGGAAAATTGGGACGGTGTGTTTAATCTGACGATGAAATAAACGTGTCATTTGTACCCAAATGCAAGCATTAGTACTCAAATGCAAGCATTTGTACTCAAGTGCAAACATTTGTACTCAAATGCAAGCATTTGTACCCAAATGCAATCATTAGCCAAGAATTTCCCGGATCACCACACTCATCTCCTGGACTGAAAATGGTTTTATTAAGATTGATGTAATACCGATTTTATCACAATCATCCGGGTTAATCTTGTTCATGTATCCTGTGGCAAGAATAATAGGAATTTGTTTGTTCAATTTTTTTATTTCACCGGCAAGTTGTATGCCGGTCATTTTCGGCATAGTGAGGTCGGTGATGACAAGATCGAATTGTTGAGGATTTTTTTTAAATAAATCCAAAGCCTCTAGAGGATCGGTTTTTGTTATCGTTGTGTATCCTATCGTTTCCAGAATTTGTTCGCCGGAAATGGCTACTTGTTCATCATCATCTATTAAGAGGATATGTTCATGATTTGTGGAAAATACTATCTCCTGTTCCCCTTCTTCTTCATTTTCAATGGTACTTTTTGCCTGTGGGAGATATATGGTAAAAGAAGTTCCCTTTCCTATCGTACTTTCAACTTTAATCGCGCCATGGTGATTGGAAATAATCCCATGAACAACAGCAAGCCCAAGACCTATGCCTTCGCTTTCATCTCGTGTGCTAAAGAAGGGTTCAAACATCCGGTCCATAGTTTTTTTATCCATCCCGACACCTGTGTCTTTTATAATAAGTTCTATGTATTTACCTTTTTCAAGATCAAAGTTGCCGATTTTTGTTTTTCCCTGGAATTCCGTTTTTTTAACTATGATCTCCATTACCCCGATTTGATTTTCCATCGCCTGTTCGGCATTCACGCATATATTAATGATGACCTGATGAATCTGGGAGGGTGATGCGAAAATAAATCCGCATCCCGGTTCGAGTTGTTTTTTAATCTCAATTGTTGACGGGAGGGTTGCGCGGATCAGATTAAGGACCTCATCAATAATCGTATAAATTTCTACAATACGGCGTTTCTGTTCGACTTTTTTGCTGAAGGTTAGTATTTCTTTTACCAGATTTTTGGCTTTTGTGGCTGCTTGTGTAATTTGTTTTATTTCTTCATATCCTTTATCACTTTCAGTCATATCCAGAAGGGCGAGATCGGATAATCCGAGAATCGGAGTAAGAATATTATTAAAGTCATGGGCGATCCCCCCCGCAAGAGCGCTGATTGTTTTCATCTTTTGTACCCTCTGTAATTGGGCCTCCAGTTTTTTGCTTTCGTCCTCTGCTTTTTTCCTGTCTGTTAAATTCCTGAATATTCCGCGGGTTCCTGTAAATTCTCCGGCGGGATTGTAAACGGCAACGACGATCATTTCACCAAATAATTTTTTATTGTTTCGGGTCAGGAGTATCGCGTCAAGGCGGGAATCTCCTTTTTTTATAAGGGTCTCCAAAGAAGGTTTAAAGGTCTTAAAAGTTTCTTCGCTAAAAACTTCCGAGATATGTCTCCCGATCATTTGCTCTTTTGTATATCCGAGGGCTTTTATCATCGAGGTGTTGGCGTAAATAATATATCCCTTTTCATTCGTCATATGCATAAAATCACTCGCCGTCTCTATGAATGTACGAAACTTCTCCTCTGATTCACGGAGAACCTCTTCGATCCGGGCCCGTTCTTTTACTTCTCTCTGTAATTCTTCATTTGTCACTTCCAATTCTATTGTACGGTGTTTCACCCGCTTATCAAGTTCATCATTTATCTGTTTCAGGATTTTTTCCATTTCCTTTTGCTCGGAAATATCAGATTTCAGGATAAGTAAATCGGTAACAATAGACTCGTTATTAATAATAGGTTTTAAATGGACTGATTCCCAGTAATAGTCGCCGTTTTTAGTGATACTTAATAATTCACCTTGCCATTCCTCTTTTTTTTGAATTGCTTCGATAAATTCACTTTGTACATTTCCGGTTTTCTCATGATTTAAAATAGTAATCGGTTTCGATAGTATTTCTTCCGGGGGAAAGCCTGATTTCGCAAAAAAATGAGGATTTGCGTATTCAATGGTCCCTATGGCATCGGTAATGAGAATCGATATGGGACTCTGATTGACAGCTTCATAGAGTTTGCGGATAATATCTTCCGCTTTTTTTCTTTCGGTTATATTGTGGATAACCCCGACTGTTCCCACAAAAATATTTTTATTTGCTATTTTCTCATATTGTCCCTGGGCACTGATTTCACCGAACGCAATGATTGAACCGAAAATGATCGATGAGTGATCCGACTTGCCATCCCAGTTTTTGGGGATGAGCCGGACCTCAAGGTCCTTCGTGTTTCTGTTACCGCTTCTTCTCTCGTCAAAACATTTCATCATATCCGGTGTTTCCGTTTTATGTGATTCCTCTTTTTTATCAAATTCATTTATGGATATTTTCTTGTAATCCCCGGGATGGATAATGGTTTTATAATGTTTACCGATGAGTTCTTTCGGTTCATAATTAAGAAGCTGTATCGCTTTATTCACAAAAGTAAATATACCTTCCGGATTAATTTTGTAGACTATATCCGGAATTGTTTGAACAATATCCGCGTATTCCTGCTCATTAATCGATTCCCTGCCTGCATAGGTTTGCAGCTGCCGGACAAGAAAGCTGTTAGAAACAGTATGTAAAAGGCATTTTATATAGAGGAACTGGCTGTCTCTGATGACATAATCAGTTGCCCCGGCTTCCAAAGCCAATCCTATAAATTTCATCTCTTTTGCATATCCCATAACAATAACAGGGACTGTAATCGAATGCGAGAGTAAATCCTGGATAGTCAGTGCCCGGATACGGTAACAGGAGAGAACGACATCAATCTCTTCTTTTATAATGACTTCTTCCGCTCTTTCAAAGGAATCGATAACAAGGCAGGCAAAATGCTTTACCTCATCCTCAAAATAATGCTTAATAGTCGTCACATGAGCGGTGTCTGTGTCGATGATTAATATTCGTGTCACATGTTAATTGTAAAAACAAGTATAAGAAAAAAGCAAGTGGTTTTTCCTTTTTTCTGCCTGTGAGGTTTATTCCGTATAAAAATAAAAGAATAACGTGAAGAGCGGATTTCTATAATTATTTTTGCTTTCCGGAAAAAAATCATCAGAAAAATTGACATTTTGTGGTAGTTGCTTATAATAGGGAAATCAGGAAAGGAGATAGTATGGATAGCTTTAAAAACATAGAGGAAATTCTTGATTTTGCTATTGCGCGAGAAGAAGAAGCAGCCCAATTCTATATAGATTTATCAAAGAAAATGGAACGTCCCGAGATAAAAAAAGTGTTCAGTGATTTTGCTCAAGAGGAACAAGGTCACAAAAAAAAGCTTGAATCGGTAAAAAAAGG
>JAFGRV010000592.1 GCA_016934975.1 Spirochaetales bacterium
ATTTTTCAGGAATTTTTTTTGCTTTTTATTGAGCTTGTTATGGTGAACGATAAAATCATAGGAAACCAGAAAGAACCCACCGGTGCCGCAGGCAGGGGCGCAGATGGTTTTTTCCACTCCTGGGCGGACACATTCAACCATCGCTTTTATTAATGCCCTGGGGTAAAATACTAACCGGCACCGCTTTTTGTATCCTCGGCGTTCTTCACCGGGAGGCCCTCGTAAATTTTCCCTTTCAGGTCCGCTCCCATCATGGTCCATACTTTACTATGATAAGATCTATCACCCTTATAAGCTTTGCAGGGGAGTGAGTTTAAATTTTTGTGTATACCTGAATATCGCCGTCAGCAGTAATGGTTAATGTATCACCTTCAACTTTGTATGTGGCAGTTAGCACCGGTTCCAGATTCATTTCCGCCAGGGCTTCTTCCCATTCCGCATCACCCTCCTCAATCCAGACCAATTCTGTTTCATTCGTATAACCAAGAGCAGTGAATGTTACTGTCATGGTTGAACCATCGACACTCAAATCTCCGCGCTGTCCCATTAGATCCTCAAATCCGCTTCCCTGGTCTAATTCTGCTATCATTTCCAGAGAATCTTCTTCCAGATAAAGTGTATAACGTGCAACCCCATAGTCAGGGATATTTTGAACACGTCTCCATGTTCCGACATAATCAGGTGGAGATAAAAAGCAAGAGCTAAGTAAAAGTGCTAAAATCAAAGTTGTAAATAAAATAATTCCTCTTTTCATAATAAAACCCTCCTAAATTTAATATAATTGGTTAAAAAAAGATTCTGTATAATATTTTTTAACTCGATATATGAATTATACCACATTACATTTTAATTTCATGAAAAACCAATAAGCAAAAATAATTACATAATATTACTTATTTGACATTCTATTCATTTTCAGAAATAGTTTAAACTTATAATAATAATCGAATTGATCTCATCTTCTCCGAGATCGATCAGACAATGAAAAATAAGTTTGATATCCTCTGGAAAATACTCCCAACAATTAAAATGCGAAAGGTGAAGTATACTTCATAAAACATGCTGAAATTGGGTAAATTTCTGTGAATATTTGTGTGGCACGATTTGCCCGTATGTTTTAGAATAAGAGAAAGTGGTAAGAAACAGCGATTTTTGCGCGGGAAGGATTATAAGTTTCTATCATTAATGTTCGACATACCAGAATCAGACCTTGTCCGGATAAATATAAGTGTAAAGGATGTGCGGCAGAGTAGAAAAGAGGAGATTAATATGAAAAGAAGAATATTGGCAAATGAGAAAGAGTTCTGCATCATCGAGAAGGATGGCATGGAAATCAAAATTCGATACGGCTATCCGGAGGGTATTGAGTTATTTAAAACAATCTATGTAAAAAATCCGCTGATCAGGTCATTTGCTTTTGCGATACAGACAAGGAAATATAAAAAAATGGGATTGGGAACAAAATCAGGGGATTATGCACCGAACTCCCGGGAACGCGTCTGCCTGAATGATTACATGCTGCCCAACAGGAGTTATTTTGAAAATACTGAAAAGAAACTGTTTTTTGAAATCGGACTTGATGAGAATTTTCTCTATATAAGAAAAGGACCCATAAACGGGCTGGGGCATATTGAACGGTATGAAATCGGATACAAGGAAGATCCTAAAACAAACGAAAACAAAAAAAATCGCTACATAGAGCAAATTCAAAAAGAAGGGTATATACAAAAATTTCCGGGCTGGCCATTCAATGTGAGTGTAATTGCCGAAGAGATAGCGAAAGAGAAAAAAGCTGTTGCAGAAGGGGGAACCAGAAAAAATGACAGATGGCTGATGGAAAAAGAACTTGAACGGGAATACGCTGTATTTTTAAAGCCTGAAGAATGGAAAAAGCTTTCCGAAGAAGCCAAGACTATTGAAAAAAATACTTCAATGCCTCTTGTAGAGCTGGCCGGATGGCCGGAAGGTGATTCAGAACTAAAGATTACAAACTCAGAGGGCTATATGGAACATGCCCCCTTTATACTGTCAACATGGGACAACCATTACCAGTTTCACTACAGGCGCAACGGACATCCAAAACCGGCAAACATCGAGGAATTTCTCGAATTATTAGGTGAAAAGTATTTTCTTGCCCATTGTTATTGCTCGGGCAATCTGGAATTATGGTCCTATACTGCGGCACCCGGGGATAACTGGAATGGCTATATTGTCGATAAAAATAAAATATGCATTGCAGGTCTTGTATCTGACTCTACTTTTTATTTAACAAATAAAAAATATGCCGGAATGCTTGCAGGGCGGAAAAACCGTTCCTGGAAACCGGAGAGTGAAACAGAACCGGAAATAACTGAGATTAAGCGGGAAAAGACCTAAGCTGTCTGTCTGCAATGGAACGCAAAAACAGATAAAGATTGTAGAAATGCCTGCTTCAGGATTGGCACAGGGATGCAATTGAGAGATCTCCTATGATTTATATTAACTCCCGCAAACGAAAGGTTCTCCTATCTAAATTATTCTTTTTATTCTGTTACCTAAACCTCCTCATCAAATCGTACATGCGATTTTCCCGCATACGGCTTACCGGACAGGTTTCTTCTTAAGCTATTACAGATGTCAGTGACGCTGTATTTTACACGGAAGTCAAAGCTTTTATATTACTTCATTTTGTAAGCAACTACTCTATTATCAAAAAAAGTTGGTATCAATATCATTTTTTTAGATGGAATGTATTCAAAATCAGCAGCATAAATTTTTGTTCGGTAAGATGCTATAAAAATTTTTGGAATAATTTATGGTAAACAGGATTTTAATTCTATAAATGATAGATTTGAATATATCTTGAACAACAATTAAACCCATATTTCCTTAATTCTACAATCCAGATCCAGGATTTTTTTCCTGAAATTATTTTTTACAATCTCTTTACCTGTTTTATCCCGGGCAGACATTAAACAGGCTTCTCCAAATATTTCAACAAAATTGTTACAATATTTTTTTGCTTTATTCTTATTACCGCTAAACACATCAGGTACAGGGAAATAACGTAGATGGCTTTCAGGTTTTATGGTTTTTTTTCGTAAAGCGGTTTTTAGCCAATTCAGAGCATCATTAATAAAATATTCTTTCTGTTTTATTATATATTTTTGATCCTGAAGACCGGATAGACAATCTTTCAGAGCTAACGCAAAATCCTGTGCCACTTTTTCATCTTCACAAAAAATACGCCAAGTTCCATCCTCCCGTATTATATATTTTACCTTATCAATTCCGGCATCATCTACAGTTTCACCTGTTTCCTTTAATGTGAGAAACACCGCCTTCCCAATTTTTTTGATGAACTCGATAGTTTTGCTCTGAGATATTATTTCCTTTACATCGCCACGGAAAAAAAACTTTGCAATGAATTTTCCAAATAAACTTACCGCGAGAAACGTACCTGAAACAACTGCTAAAGTAATGGCTACCGCCTTAAGTGTAAAAATGTTGATTGCAATTAATAATCCTACTAAACCTGTAATTAAGAAAAATTTCCGGAATTTGCTTACCTTTTTTTTATAAATTTCTATACCTATATCGATCGATTCAGCCTCAATAAAAGCCATATCGTTATGTTCCTTTTTCTTAATTTCTACACAAAACACTACCTTATTCTTGTAGGTTTTTCCAATTTCCCAATGTTGATAAAGGGCCAACCGATCTTTTGCCCTGTGGAAAGTAAGAGAATTTATTTTCTCCCTGTTATCAATAATTCTGCGGCAATTTCCCTCCGACAGCAAGGGACTCACATGGCCGATACCTTTTTCAATGACACTATCCTCACTAATTCCGAAAAACTGATTAAATTTTCTTTCCACACGATAATAATCATAAAGTCCATGCTCTTCATTATCAAAAATAGTCATAATATCCCAATTATTGGATGTTTTAAATTTATTACTCTCATCCATACGAATTGTCCGGCCCCGTATTTGGTTAACATAAGCAAAACTGGAAACGACAGTAAGGTCAACAAGAGTATTTAACTTGATAGAGTCCCATCCCTCACCCAATAATGATCTTGTGCTAATAAGGCAACGTGTAACACCCTTTTCAAGAAGGTATGTTATGAGACGTACATATGTTTTAGTATTCCACATAGATGATGGTGATGAAATCTCATAAAAGCCCTCCACTTTTTTATATTCAATAGAAACATTGATATTTTCTACTTCAAAAAAGACTTCGGTACTCACCAGAAAATCTTCTAAAAGGTCATCATCAATCAGCACAGTGTTACCAGTGAGGAGAATTGGATCACAGGGATCGGTTTCCGGATCTGATGTAAGGATTTGCATTACCTCGATTGCTGACGTACCATTCTGTTTTTTTTCCAGTTCGAAATCAGTGAGTACAAGCACGCGTAAATCGTCCTGCATATAAAGCAGTTCAGTTTTTATAATCTCTTTTAATGAAATCATTTTACTGCGAGAAAGACTAAGAATTGATTTTATCCCTCCGGGCAAGCTTTTAATACCCCGGACAGTCAGCTGGTAACCTAATTTCGCTAAAGCCTCTTTTAATTCTATATAATAAGGTTTATGTGCATTGTACAGGTAGTGCCGTACATAATCCTCAATCACATGTATGATATCATTAAAGTTTATAGGTTTATCCATTTCCGGAATCATGATTACGGAATAAGGCAACTCTCCAACGTGCTTTGAAACAAATCGAACAAGGGCAATGCAAAGATCCTTATGATCGATGAGTAGTTCGTCAAAAGGTACAATTGTGCCAGAATCATCTCTATACTCAATGAGCCTGGATTCTGCCCAGAAGTGAATCGGTGTAATGGAAATATCGGATAGAAGCTTTTTCATGATCTGGTTATATGGTTCACACAAACGATTAATGAGTTCAATCTCAGTATGATCTGGCTCGGTAATATAAATAAGATCCTGATATGGTGCAAGGTATCCTTCTTTGATAACAGGTGGCAGCAGAATTTCATAATCTACATCTCCCACGAGATCAATGTATGTCTGCACTTCCTTGTTTGTCTTATCAAATGGTGGTGTTGCTGTAAGACCGATCACAACAGTGTTACTGGAAGATGTAAGACGTTTAAGAATTTCTGCCCACCATGCAGTTAAATGATGGCACTCATCAAGAATAACTGTTCTTCGTTTTTTCAACCGTGAGATAATCTGTTTTGCATTAACATGAAGTTCATCAGAATTACTGTTTTTTGTGCTGATAATCTGATACGTCAGTGAAAGAACATCTTCATCTCCCTCAGGATTTGATGAAACAGAAAGGTTACTGGTAAAATCCCTTATCCGTTGTATCCATTGGCTTTGTATTGCCTGATTAGGAGAGAATATAACAGCCTGCTCACCCAACCGGACAATTAATTCAATCCCGATTATTGTTTTTCCCGATCCGGGAGGTGCTACAAAATGAAATTTTCTTTCATCCTTTTTTCGTTTTTCCTCAAAAACACCAAGCATGTCATTTTGATATTTTCTAAAGTCAACATAGAAAATTGAATGTGCCATAATTGTATAATAAAGATATACATATGGATTGTAAAGAGTGCTTATGCACCTCAAATTTTGATAAGAGTCGGGCTTATACACTGCTTTGCAGTGTATCGCCTGGAGTTTTTTATCCCTCCGGTCAAAAAACTCCGCCGACTCCCGCCACCTCCAAAAAAAAAGAGCCTTTAATAGGCTCTTTTTTTTTTGGAGGTGGCGGGAGTCGAACCCGCGTCCTAAAGTGTGACACATAAACGTCTACAGGTTTGTCTTCCTATTATCTGAATTCCGCAAGAAAAATAGACAGGAAGCAGTCCGTATCCCTCACGTAGTTTATATGTGATGTCCCGTTAATGCCTACAAACAAACACTAAAGGTAAGTCCCGGTTTGTTACAAGTAACACCGCAGCTCGGAACATGGCCGCGGGTACCCGGGCTGCTTATTAAGCAGCCATTAATTGTGCGTTATCGGCACTTAAAAGGTTGCCGTTTTTAAGGAGTTCGACACTCCACCTGCAGTCTATGCACCGAACCACCCCAGTCGAATCCGGTACACCCCCTATTTGATTTTATACTCGCGGTCCGATTCACGATTCATGTCACGGTTTTTTATGACATCACGCTTGTCATGCAACTTTTTCCCCTTGCAGACACCGATTTCAACCTTTACGAGTCCTTTAACAAGATAAAACCTTAATGGGACTAAGGTCAAGCCTTTTTCCTGTATTTTACGGCGTAAGCGGATTATTTCTTTTTTATGGGCAAGAAGTTTTCTGATCCTTTCGGGATCATGATTATGAATATTTCCGAATGCATATAAGGAAATATGCAAAGCAACGAGCCATAATTCATCCTTTTCAATCTTTGCATAGGAATCACTGAAAGAGAATTTACCCGTTTTAATTGATTTTACTTCTGTTCCCTGAAGTTCAATACCACATTCTAAAGTTTCCGTAACAAAATAAAGAAAACGGGCTTTTTTATTATTTGCGAGAACCTTTATGCCTGATTCATCTATCCCTTTTGCACACATTTACTTCTCCGTGAGTACAACACGGAAGCCTAAATACGGAGTACACCACGCCGGAGGTTGGGAACCTCTCGTCGATGAACGTATATTATCATCCTTGGAATTAGCCCAGGAACCGCCGCGAACCGCTTTTTCCGAGCCGATAAATGTTGTATTTTGAGTAAGGGGGTAATCTTTTGGAAAAAACCAGTTATTACACCATTCCCATACACTCCCGAACATATCTTGAACAGTGGCCGGGTCATTCTTATTTCTTCCGACATTTGTAAGTACTTTTTGATTTTCTTCGAAAAATAAGGAAGGATTTATTTTATTCTCGATAAAACGTGCCACACATTCCCATTCGGCTTCCGATGGAAGGGCAGCTTTAAAAGAGTTCAGATTTCCAGGGAGATACGAAGAAAGCCATTCGCAATACCCTTGTGCTGCGTAGTAGGAGATATTGGTGACCGGTTTTAAAAGATCTTCTTCCAATGGTGATCCTTCCTCCCAATGGATAAGATATTCATCAGTTGCAAGACCATCGATCGTAAGGAGTTCTCTATTCGATGGGAGCCAATCCGGATTTGCCCGTGTAAAATCAAAAAAATCTTTGTTTGTCACTTCCGTTATCGAGATATAAAAAGGCTTCAGTGAGACAGGGTGGGGGAGATTATCCATTTCCGGATAGAGTGATGACGTCACATCACCCATCACATATCTTGTTTCAGGTACTAATACAAAGGCCGACCCTTTTACATTTACTTTTTTTGTATCAACAGATAATTTCTCCTGTTCTTTCACTTTTAGAATACTTCTTTTATATGAAGTAAAATACTCTTTAAACCAATCGGAATTGGTAAATACATTATATGGAGACTGTACCCTGGATTCCGGGTCCTTTTTTTCTTTAATAAACTTTACTTTAGAAAGAGCCCCGGAAAGCCAACAAGGAAATCCCCGGAATGTTTCTTGCACCTTTAGGATATCTTTACACATACGGATAACAGAATAAGAAGAAAAAACTTTTTTCTTTGACGCAAGCATGGAGAATCCCTTCACAACCTGCTTTAATTCCTGCCCTGAATCGGTAAAGTACATCGCATTGGTTATAAAAGAATATACATCATCATCAATATTCTTTTCTGTTCCGTAAAGTGCAGAGATTGCATCGGTTACTAATGGAGGATATTGATATTTTTCCGTAAAATCTTTGATCATCCCGTATTGAGCCAGGTCATTTATCGCCCATTGAAAGAGACCCATCTGATCATCCAGTTCGCATTTTCGTATTAATGTTTGTTTTAAGGGGAAAAAAAGTGTTCCGAAAATTCCGCCTTTGATCTTTTCCCGGATAATAATCTCTTTATAAAAAGGCTTTTTAATTTCGATCTTCCTTTCCCCGCTTGCTACAAAGGCTGTGCAAGGTGTTGAACCGACATATGTCGCATCAACATAAACAGGGGCCTTACCCGGAATCGTTTTAAAAGTGATTGTGGTCCCATTCTTGTTTATACCGGGGAAAAAAAATACAAAGAATAGAATCAACCCAAGAATTACAATATAGATAACAGGGAGATAATATTCCGGTTTTATTCCAAACAGAGGTTTTAATGTAACACTCACATCTGAAAAATCGGTTTCTTCTGATTTTTGTTTTGCCATAACGTGATTATAGATATGAAAGAATGACTTGTCAATGATTCACATAGTATGTTACACTCATATTGATAAAACTTTTTGCACTATTTCGGAAGTTTTTCCTATTTTGATGTCATAATAAGAGGTTAATGCATGGAAGTATACAGGTTTTTAGAAACAGTAAAGAAAAAAACTGAAATTTTTCTCACATGGAGAAAAAGAAGAATATTAAATAAAAAAGAAAAATTAAAAAAGAAAAATGTTGTGGCTGACTGGGTAGAAGCATTTCTCTCGGCTGTGGTCATTGTTTTTTTTCTGAACCAGTATCTTCTTCAGGCATATCAAATTCCTTCACAGTCTATGGTACATACCCTGGAAATAGGTGACAGGATTTTTGTTGATAAAATGACATACGGACCGGAACTTCTTCCCGGGGTCATCAAATTCCCCGGATTTCGTCAGATACGTCGGGGGGATATCGCGATTTTTGAGAGTCCGGAATATCAATCGAAAGGAACATTAATTGATATTGTCACGCGGATGATCTACATGATGACTTTTTCTTTTGTTGATCTGGACCGGGACGAGACAGGTGAACCGGCAAAGCATTTTCTTATCAAACGAGTACCTGCTCTGGGAGGGGACAGGTTGAGAATGAGATTAGGATTATTGCAGATACTGCCGGAAGGATGGAATCAATGGGTTCCGGAAGAAGAACTTAAATTACAGTCTAAAATATCCTACAATCTGAATAAAAGGATATTGGAAGATTTTAAATATAAAGGCTATAAAAATGCTGCCATAGGTTTCGCAAAGATTGAAGCAGGACTTGATCTTTCAGATGATCAGGAAAAAGGACTCTTCTCTACTTTTTTTATGAAACCGGCTCTTAATCAGGAAGAACTGCAAAATGCAAAGATCGAGATCGAGAGGGTTTCTTCCGTCTTTTTAACTATCGAGAAAAACACCGGTTACGAAGTATGGGGTATTAAAGATAATTTTGATCGCCTTTATGTTGATAAAATGAGATTTCAGGCACTCTCGCAAATCCGTCCATATGATGCAAATATAAGAAAAGAATATATTAAAAATGAAATAGGCCGGTTCATCCCCGAAGGATTTATTTTCCCCATGGGAGATAATCGTGATAATTCGAGGGATGCACGGTTTTTCGGACCGGTGAAAGTGAAAAAAGTATTGGGGAGATCTCTCCTGCGATTCTGGCCATTTGACCGGTTTGGCGGGGTGTAAGGAATAATAATATGATTCGTGGCGTAGAAACGATGAGGTTAAGGAAAAAAAGAAAAAAGAATCCCTTCATCTCCGGGATACTTAAGATTATCATTCTCACCTTTTTTATCTCTATCATAGTCAATCAGTTTCTTATTTCTCCAATCAGGATTACTTCGGTCTCGATGTTTCCTGCTTTTGGTGCCGGTGATATAGTGATGACATCTCCCCTCACTTACGGACCGAAAATTCCTTTTATGTCCTTGAGGTTAAAGGGATTACATGAACCCGAGCGGGGAGATATTGTCGCGGTTACTCCCCCTTTCTATAGTAATAATCATTTTTTTGCGATGATGATTGAATCGGTAATTCGCTTTTTTTCTTTTCAAACAGCATCTCTCATTAAAGATCCTGATGGCAAACGTATAAGTAAATATTCAATAAAGAGAATAATCGGGCTTCCCGGAGATTCGATCAAAATGAAAAATTTTGCCGCATATATTAAACCAAGGGATTCTATCGATTTTATAATTGAACGGGATCTAATAAAACGTGACTACACAATTTTTATCAATCAGGATTATTTTCCGGATAATTGGCAGGATACCTTTCCCTTTTCCGGGAATATGGAAACAATCACTTTACAGCCGGATGAATATTTTGTACTTGGGGATAATAGAACAGAGTCGAATGATTCCTATTCCTGGGGTCCCCTTCCATTTTCACGGGTTGCAGGAAAAATAATTTTTCAATACTGGCCATTTAAGCGTTTTGGAATTCGATAGCAATATACTTCCGGATAAACCCTATAAGATTTCTCTGTATATTCATATTCCTTTTTGTATAAAAAAATGTTTGTATTGTGATTTCTTTTCGGTTTCCTATGATAAAGACATAGCCACCCGCATCATCGATTCGATCATCTCGGAAATTCGTTTCTTTTTTTCTACCTTTCCGGGACTATCAATATCAACGATTTATATCGGAGGCGGAACCCCGAGTTGTCTTCCAATTGCCCTTCTGGAAAAGTTATTGAAGGAAATTTCATTATTACCGTTTTATAAAACCAGTGAGTTTACCATCGAAGCAAATCCCGAATCTATGACAAAAGAGTTTCTCTTGTTATGTAAAGAATTTTATGTAACACGTCTGAGTATCGGAATCCAGACAACAGACAATTCGTTACTTTCACTGTTAGGACGAATTGCTTCCTTTGAGCATATTGAAAAATCAAAAGAACTCCTCCGGCTCTACTGGCAGGGAGATCTGAGTGTTGATCTGATAAGCGGTATCCCGGGCCAAACCTATTCATCACTCCGAAAATGTATTCATTATTGTATTCAATCCTTTCATCCCAGCCACATTTCTCTCTATTCCCTTACCATTGAACCAGGCACCCGGATGGCAGAATTAGTAAAAAATAAATCAATTACATTACCACCTCCCGATTTCTCGGATAAGCTTTGGTTTAAAGGATATTCTCTGCTGGAATCGAAAAACTTTATAAATTATGAAATATCGAATTTTGCACAACCCGGGAAAGAATCACTCCACAATATCGGGTACTGGAATCTTGAACCCTATGTCGGGATCGGGCCGGGAGGAGTCTCTACACTCCCGGGAAAAAATGATCCGGCCGTCCGGATTTCTCATTCCTTTGATATTAATCGCTATAGTGAAGGAAGATTACATAACTGGGGAATGATCTATGAACCGATTGATACAAAATCATTCATCTTTGAAACATGTATGATGGGATTCAGACTTAGTCAGGGAATAAATAAAGAAAAATTTGATTTTCGTTTTGGGATTTCTCTCCCGGAACTTATTCCTTTGTTATGGGAAGAGTGGATTAAAAAGAAATGGATACAGCCCGGAACCTCAACATATGCACTGACAAAAACCAGCCGTTTTTTGTTAAACGACCTGCTTTTACAACTTTCAGATCATCTCGATGACTATAATATTAATCTTCCTCTTGTAAAATGGCCGTAAATAGAATAAGATGCCGATAATAATATCCGGTTATAATAACCGGATATTATTGTGATATTCTGTCAAATACTGTGAAGAAGAGGTGCGGAATTATGGATACTCATAAAAAGTCATACAAATTAAAAGATGTCTGTTATGACATCCGGGGACCAGTGCTTAAGGAAGCAAAACGACTTGAATCCGAGGGTTATGAGATTTTAAAACTTCATATAGGAAATCCTCCGGTCTTTGGTTTTGATATTCCCGATGAGATTATGAAGGACATTGTGAATAATCTTAAAAACGCTCAAGGATATATCGATTCAAAAGGACTTTTATCTGCCAGACTCGCGATTCAAAAATCAACGGGTGAAAAACAGATTAATGGGGTAGATGCCGAGGATGTCTATATAGGAAATGGTGTCAGTGAACTCATTGTTATGGCTATGCAGGGGCTTTTGAATGATAAAGATGAGGTCCTTATCCCTGCTCCTGATTATCCTCTCTGGACGGCAGCAGTCAATCTTTCCGGAGGAAAGGCAGTTCATTACATCTGTGATGAGAATTCTCACTGGTACCCGGATCTAAAGGATATACGCAGAAAGATAACCGGCAAAACGAAAGCAATTGTCATCATCAATCCGAATAATCCAACCGGAGCAGTCTATCCCGAGGCAATCCTCATGGAAATGATAAAACTGGCAGCAGAACATAATCTCATCGTTTTTTCCGATGAGATTTATGACAAGATACTTTATGATGATACTCTCCATCAGTCTCCTGCATCACTTTCGGATGATATACTTTGCGTTACTTTTAATGGCCTCTCAAAAAATTATCAGGCAACAGGATTACGGGCCGGATGGATGGTTCTAAGCGGAGATAAAAAAAATGCAAAAGATTATATCGAGGGACTTGATATTCTCGCTTCCATGAGATTATGCAGCAATGTACCTGCTCAATATGGAATTCAGACAGCTCTCGCTGGATATCAAAATATTCAAGATCACGTTGCACCGGGAGGACGTCTTCGGGAACAACGGGATTTGTGTCATGCCATGCTGAATGATATGCCAGGTGTCTCGTGTGTAAAACCCCGGGGAACACTCTACATGTTTCCCAGGATTGATGCAAAAAAGTTTAATATAAAGAATGATCAGAAATTTGTTCTGGATCTCCTTCTTGAGAAAAAGATCCTTGTTGTTCAGGGAACAGGATTTAACTGGCCCGCACCTGATCATGTCCGGATCGTTTTTTTACCCCCGGTGGAAACCTTAAAAAAAGCGATGACTGAGTTAAAGGATTTTCTTAAAAGTTACAGGCAGGAGTAGGGGAGATATGATTTTATTATTTTGTTATATTAATAATATTATGTAACGACCTATATATCAGCAGAATTTTTGTCGTGAAATACCGGACAGGAGATGGAAGCTTTTTTTCTTAGGGAAAAAGTTAGTAACTTTCTGAAAAGTATCGAGGATGTTCAGGTTGATGATTTACTCAACGGTGTGCTCATGCGGCAGTAGGATCTGTTCATTTCATATTCTACGCAAGATCCTAATAGAAAAGAAAGTAATTATAATCCTCTTATTTGAGAGTAAAAATTCTGGCTGTTTCTTCTTGTGTTCCGGAGAGAACGATGACACTTTCAGTATCTACTTTTCTTTCCTCACGAAATGGAGTAATAAGGATGCTTTTTTCTGTTACTTCAATATGGAAAGAATCTCCGGGATGAATTCCAAGATTTTTACGAATCTTTTTAGGAATTGCTATCTTTCCTTCTTTATCTATATTTATTTTCATATCTATCCTCACTAAATAAAATCATTTTTGCAAGATCCACATTTACTA
>JAFGRV010000593.1 GCA_016934975.1 Spirochaetales bacterium
GAACAAAGAGATACCGATTTCTATTTTATTGAACAGGAAAACCCGGAAAAAATACTTGAAATGATCATTGCCCTTGTACAGAAAAGGATACCGGACAAGTTTGGATTTGATTCGATAAATGATATCCAGGTATTAACACCCATGCATAAGGGAGTTGTCGGAACGGAAAACCTGAATACCGAACTTCAAAAAATACTGAATCCCACTGACGATAAAATAATCCGGCAAGCAAATACCTTCAGGTTGTATGATAAGGTGATGCAAATACGGAATAATTATGAAAAAGAAGTATATAATGGAGATATCGGAAGAATTACGACAATTGACAGGGAAAATCAGGAAGTGATGATCTCCTTTGATGGAGAAAATAAAATATATGACTTTGGCGATCTGGACGAAATCGTTCTTTCATACGCAATTTCCGTTCATAAATCACAAGGTTCCGAATATCCGGCAGTCATTATTCCCATGGTGACTCAGCATTATATGCTGCTCCAGCGAAATCTTATTTATACGGCAGTGACACGGGGGAAGAATCTGGTTGTTGTCATCGGATCGAAAAAAGCAATGGCTATAGGAATAAAAAATAATAAAACAAAAAAACGCTATACATCATTACAATTCAGGCTTCGACTTAAGCCGACATAAAATTTACTCATCCGCTGTTATGGTAAAATTCCGAAACCAGACCTTTGTCTGCTCCTTTAAATCACTCTGGTCATAGAGTGCGGCAACCCGCAAATTAACATAGCCACTATCAATATAAGGATCCGTCCCACTGAGTACAAGGGTATCATTAATATAAAAATCGAAATTGTCGCCGGAAAGAGTTACTCGTAACTTATTCCATGCTTTGTAATTCGATATGACTGCCGGCGATGTTTCCCACGTATTACTTGCTGTTAAATAATCGGGATTGCCTCCGGATAATCGCTCGACAGCGAAATTATTTTCGTCTGAGATATTAATTAAAAAATAATACCCGTTTTCTAAGTAATCATCGGAACGAAGCACTAATCCCATGGATGCGTCCGGGTTGCCGTAGATTTTGGCGATTTCCACTTCTACCGTAAGGTTGTCAAATTCCGGATCCTTGATTTGAGCACGATAAATCCCCCCCTCATGAGCATCGATTGCTTCAAGATAATTATTATCAACGATTCTCCAAAGATTGGTAAAATACCACGTATACCCTTCCCACTCCACAACATCCGGATAGTCTTCACCACAACAAAAAAATAATAAAATAGAAATTATTATTCCAATCACAATACATATCTTTTTTTTCTTTCGCCCCACAAAGACCTCGGTTATAAAATTATGATACGATATATAGTTTTTTGCATGAAAGTATCTCGTGTTTTGACCATAGTATATATTATAGATAACTCATAATAAATATTGATTTAAAATATGTCGTTCAAAACACTAGTAGTACTTAAATCTGAATTCAGCTCTTAAAATCCCCAGTGTTTTCATGCCGGGTTCTGTTCCTTCTTCATTCACTATGTTTCTCCCCTGTCCATCATACGCAAAGGTAATTTGACAATGAGGAATAACATCAATCTGAACTCCGGTGCTTAATTCGGCATAGGTTTCCGGAACTGTCGACTCATTTGCCAGGTTAACATCTACAGCGACAAAAGGGCTTATACCCTCTGCTGCAGGCGCAATAATGAACAGGCCGATACCAATGACCGGATCAACTTCATCAAGGTTATCTTCAAGACTCATATTCATTATGCCAATTAACCCTATACCGAGGAACGGGATCATTCCTCCGTCACCATAGTCATCGAATAATGTAGCACGAAAATTTATTGAGTGAGCACGTTGACTCCCTGTAACTTCTCCTGAAATTTCATCTATAATATCATTATTTCTACCCAGGTAATTAACATAGAGGTTTATACCGGAGAATGCGATAAACATCTGCGGCCACCCGACCCAGTAATCAATAAAAGCATCGGTCATTGACCAGGCATAATCCCAGGTTGTGCCGGGCCACTTAACATTGATGCCGCCGGCAATTTCTATTTCAGGATCGACATCGCCCTGCTTTTTCAGTTCCATTCCCGCGTATGGTTCAAGGGAGATGTCTTCACTTAATACGAACAAATATGTCGCCTTTATACCGACATGGACCGGGATTTCAAAATCATCCTCACCGCTGAAGGTTGTATACACACCACTGCTGAGATCGAGATTTCCGAATACACCGATTCCAATATCAATACCTGTCGAATATTCGTTATTTATATTGGTAGTCTGATCAATTTCAGTTTGTGTGATAGTTCCGTCCCCATCAACATCCTCCGGAAAAATTGACATGGCAGATGAAATCTTGGCAGCGACTTTAATACTATCAACATCATATCCGAGTTCGATAATTCCGCTTCCACGACCCATATCCGTCCATAATTTATCTACTTCAAGACCATTAACATCTTCTTTGAACTCCATTGTTCTGTCGTCAAAAAATCTTTCTGCCCGGCAGTATGTGTTTCCATCAAACTTTGCATATACCGGACCGGCAATGATCTTTGCTTCGATTGAAGGATTGAGGGGTTGTGAACCACGTTTATTAACCCCGAGAGTTTGGCCCATTTCTATACCGGAAACGGAAGCCCCATCCGATCCGTCAAACCATGCCGGATCCCATCCATCAGCCGAGTTAAAGAAACCCAGTCTGAATTGCCCCAGATCAAGGTTGCTGATTTTCACATAACCGTAGATATCTTCGACTGATGTGAGTTCACGGCCGCCTGTGGATGCATCAAGTTGAATACCGCATTTTGCCCACGTCGTAAATCCGCTTGCCTGAAGATCAAAATCAATCTCCCATTTTGTACCGGCTTCACCGACTATCTTTGCAGTGACATCCTGAGCATGAATAACTGTAAGTGAAAGGGTAAAAAGTGCAACAAAAAGAAGTAGTTTTCCCATTCACTTCCTCCTTAAATGACTTTTTTACGTTATGCGAGCTTATATTTTAGGTTGTCCAATAACCTCAATTATAACAAAATTGTTCTTTAACTCCACCATATATACGGTATAAGAATGATTTCCTCCCCACATATATTGTGTAATGAGGTTATTGACCAACCTTGTTTGGGGTTGTAGGACAGCCTCAATTCAAGCCGTATCGATAAAATTTATCGTTATACGTTCAATTAATCGGTTTTCCCGAAGGATTCCAACCGGCACTTCCGGCTATCTTCTTCTGATAGTAAGAAATGGAAAACCGAATGCTTTCCGTTGCAGTTTATATTTCATCATATAGTATGTCAAGTATTTTTAATTTATTTTGATATTTTCCCGTTATCGCAGTACCATCGCTTTAACCGCCGATTCCATTCTATTTTTTGTTGAAGGTAGTCGTACTTCCTGTACGACAATTGTAGTGGAATTTCTTCGAAATTCTTAAGACAATAAAATATGGAGGTTTTCAGAGATACTCTTAATCGTTTTGATACTATTTCCGGTCTAAAATAACTTGCAAAACTTATAAAATAGATTTAGAATACTACCATCAAAACACTAGTTTACTCTGTATATAATATCCTGACGATTTTATAAATTATCAGGATTTCCAATTATAGTGAGTTTGTCATTTCCTTATACCATAATTAATTGAGAGTTCTTAATTAATGATAAGGAAATGACAAACTCCAAACAGGTGAGTATAGTAATAGTTATGATGGATAGTGAGAAAAAAATCATCGGCAGATGGGTCGATATCAGAAATAATTCCTCAAATTTCTACAAACTTATTGATTATTTTGATTTTAAAAAAAACCGTTTTTCCTCTATTATCAGGAATCTTGATCTTGCGGTAGAAGAAGGCATTCTTGAATACAAAAAAACCTCTCTCTTCCCCGTCTTCAGACTTCTCGAAGACCTGAAATTCAGGGCAATATCGTTAACCGAATTACAACAACAACAGAATAATATTGATGAACTCCTTTTTGTTATCCTCGTCCAACGTCTTTTCACCTCTCATTCATTGAAAATTACCGATACCGATCAAAAAGAAGGAATTCCGGTGGAATCTATCGAGATTAAAACTATTTTAAAAGATATTTTAAACAGAATTAAGGAGAATCCCGAATTAAGGAAACATTCCGCGGTAAAAAATATACTTGTGCAGTTCACTATCTATAAAAACGAAAATGAAACCATGAAAAAACTTATGGCAAATATAAAAACAAGATCATCCGCTTCATTTTATGAAAATTTTAAAGCAACTTTTGCAAAAATATTTGCCAGTATCAGAAAAAATTATGAAATATTACTAAGTGAGGATGCTGCTAAAAACCGGAAAAAAAATATTCTTCTTTCCGTACCGATTAAACAAGCCGGATCAATTTTGTTCCGGCAGGCAAAGGATATTTCAAGAATATCTACTATGCTCGGATTCGCCTTTACGGAAAAATATAAAATCAGGGAGATGCTTCTCCCAATATTACGGGCAAAAGAGGCAACCTTTGCCACAATTCAAGCAGAGGAGAACCTCTATGTTCATTTGAGTAAAGAAGTACAGGGGAGTCTTACACCCCGGCAAATGGCAGAAAAAATCGCTTTACGCTTTAGCAGAGAGATTATAATATACCTGGAAAAATATATGAATAAGGAATTTAATACCGGAGAAAATGAAACATGAAAAAAAAATATATTCTTGCACTTCTCATACTTGCAGTTTCGTTATATAGCTATTCTCAGACTTCGGGATTCGGAATCGGAATTATTTTTGGAGAACCCACGGGAATCAGCTGCAAATTATGGGTTTCTTCCACGAGTGCCTTTGATTGTGGCGCGGCATGGTCTTTCCTTGAAGACGAAAATCAGACAGACCGGACGACCGAAACATCCCAACTGCATCTTGCATTTCATCTGGATTATTTGTTTCATGTTCTCCCGATTTTTACGATACCCGGAGGTAGTTTCGCATTTTATTGCGGTGCCGGGGGAAGAATTAAAATACTCGATAATGGAATTATAGCGGGTATAAGATTACCCCTGGGTATAAACTATTTATTTAAAAATTTTCCTATTGATATTTTCTTAGAAATTGTCCCGGTCATGGAGATTTACCCGGCAACCGAACTCAACGGTAACGGGGGTTTAGGAGTGCGATACTTTTTTTAAAACTGAATCAATGATTATGCGCTTTTCTTATTATTCGTCTTCTGGAGGATAATTTCCGGTTTCTGACCATTTTTTACCACATCACTCGTAATAACGACCTTCTTTTTGCCTTTTATAGAAGGAAGATCGTACATAATATCAACCATCATGGTCTCAACGATCGCCCTTAAGCCCCTTGCTCCGGTTTTCTGGGACACTGCTTTTTCTGCTATTCCTTCAATTGCAGCTTCCTCAAAAACAAGCTCCACATCATCCAGTTTAAGAGATTCCTGGTACTGTTTTACAACGGAATTCCTCGGTTCGGTAATAATTCTTTTTAGAGATTCCACATCCAGTTCTTCCAGAGTCACTATGATGGGAAGTCTTCCGACAAATTCAGGGATAAGTCCGAATTTAATAAGATCATCCGGATGGATATGGGAATATAATTCGACAAGATCTTTGTCTCTTGAGGATTTCACATCGGCACCAAACCCCATAGGATTCTGAGATATTCGCGCTTCAATAATCTTGTCCAGGCCGACAAAAGCACCGCCGCATATAAAAAGTATGTTCTCCGTATTAATCTTGAGCATTTCCTGATTCGGGTGTTTTCTTCCTCCCTGGGGAGGAACAGAGGCGACTGTTCCTTCTATAATCTTTAGTAATGCCTGCTGAACTCCTTCTCCGGAAACATCTCTTGTGATCGATACATTCTCACTTTTCCTGGCGATTTTATCAATTTCATCTATATAAACGATTCCTCTTTCCGCAGCAGGGATATTATTCTGACTCCCGGCGTTCTGAATGAGTTTTAAAAGTATGTTTTCAACATCTTCCCCGACATACCCGGCTTCGGTCAGGGTCGTCGCGTCTGCGATGGCAAAAGGAACATTAAGCTTTTTTGCCAGGGTTTTTGCCAATAATGTTTTCCCTGTTCCCGTGGGCCCGATAATAAGGACGTTCGCTTTTTCTATTTCAACACTTTTATCGATATATCTGTTGAGCGCAATTCGCTTATAGTGATTGTAGACAGCAACCGAAAGGGTTTTTTTTGCTTTCAGCTGAGATATAACATAATGATCGAGATATTTCTTTATGTCCTTTGGTCTTGGCGTATCCTGCACGATTTGTGTTGACAGGGTATCTTCTTCTTCGTCAAGAATTTTCTTACAGACATAAACACAATCATCACAAATATAAACACCGGGCCCGGCGATAAGCCGGCGTGCAATATCTGCTGTTTTTCCGCAAAAAGAACAGACTTTCATTCTACTGTTTTTTGTTAATCTACCCATTTTTTTCCCTCTTAAGCACCTTGTCGATAAGACCATATTCCACAGCTTCATCTGCGGACATAAAAAAATCTCTCTCAAGGTCTTTTGATATCTGTTCCTCACTCTTTTTAGTATGAGTAGCAAAATAATTGATGAGGAGTTTTTTTAATCTTATGATTTCCCGGGCCTGGATACCCACATCACTTGCCTGACCGGATACACCACCCCAGGGTTGATGAACCAGAATTCGTGAAGAAGGAAGGGCAAACCGTTTTCCCGGTGTTCCGCACGCAAGCAGCAGTGCTCCCATGGAAGCTGCCTGCCCCATACAGATGGTCTGGACATTCGGTTTAATATACTGGATTGTGTCGTAAATCGCCAGTCCTGCCGTAACGATTCCACCCGGAGAGTTAATATAGACATGGATATCTTTTTCAGGGTCCTGTGATTCGAGGAAAAGGAGCTGGGCAACGATTATATCTGCTACCGGATCCACAATCTCACCATCAACAAATATAATCCTGTCTTTTAAAAGCCGTGAGAAAAGATCATATGCCCGTTCGCCAACGCCTGTCTGTTCAATAACTGTCGGTACTAGATAACCAGCTCTTTCGTTCATAGTACGGCCTCCATATAGTTTTAATATCTGTCTAAGATATCGAATTCTTTAGAATATCTCTTAAATCTAATAATTTTCTTTCATTAAATCCAGGTATTTAATCTTTTTCCCTTTTTTTATTTCCGATTGAGAGAGAAGCAGATCAAATAGTTTTTGCCGTGAAAGCATCATTTTTAAATTATCTATTTGTTTTTGCTTTTCATAATATTCTTTTATCATCTCCGGAGTGGTGTTCTGGTATTCGGCAATCCGTTCAAATTCTCCGGCGACATCCTCGTCCGTTACCTCGATCTTTTCTTCATCGATCATCTTTTCCACAACCAAAGCGGAACGGATCCCTTCTTCTACTTTTGGTCTCCATTCGTCCAGCACGATCTCTTTTGATTTCCCTTCTTTTTCAAGCTCTTTAACGACGAGGGCTTCATCCGCACGGTATTGCTGTAAAAACTTATGCCATCTCATATAAAGTTCACTATTTACCATGGACTTCGGGAGAGGAATTGTTGATGATTTCACCACAGCCTCCACAAGCTGAGAAATCATATCTTCCCGTACTTTCTCATCTGCCGCTTTATGAAGCTTTTCTTTTAAATCCTTTTTTAAATCCGCCAGGGTCTCATATTTATCACTCACATCCTGGGCGAGTTCATCATCAAGTTCAGGTAATTTTTTCTCTTTAACGGATTTGATATTCACTTTGAGATGAATAGTTTTCCCTGCGAGATCTTTATATTCAAAATCTTCCGGATAACTTTTTTCCAGGACCTTTTCTTCATCTTTTTTCATCCCGACAATATCATCATCTATTTTATGAAGATTATATCCGCTTCCCACGGTGAATGAAAAAGCCTCGCGCCTGGTCTTTGCTATTTCATTTCCGTCATCATCCAATTCCACATAATCGATGGAAACAATATTCTCTTTTTCGATGATTCCATCGGCTTTTTCCTGAACAATCGCGTTCTGATCCTGAATTGCCTTTAATTCGCTTTCCAGGTCTTTGTCCGTAATGTCCGGGACAATTTTTTGAATTTCAAGGTTTTTATATGTACCTAATGTAATCTCAGGATATGAATCGAAGGTTATTTCGAAGGTAAAGTCTTTTTCAAGATCAAATTCGCTTTTCTCGTTTAATTGAGGTTCTGCATAGGGAAGGGGTTTGTGCTTGGATTCCTCAAAAGCGTGATCGAGAACCTTCTCAATAAGATTCTGGGTTGATTCCGCTTGTATGGATTCACCAAACTTTCGTTTTAATACATCAGGGGGAACCTTCCCCTTTCGAAAGCCTTTTATCTGAACACTTTTACAATATTTTGTGACAAGAGTATTATACTCATTTTGCACTTCTTCTTTCGGGATCGTTACCTTTAGAAGAACTTCCGCATTATCTTTGAGTTCATAGTGCGATTCATAAAATTTTTTCTTAATTTCCGTGTCTGTTGCCATATATTACTTCCATTATTATTTTAATACTCCTTACCAATTCTTGTCCAGCCAGTATTTAACGTCTGTTGTTGCTTATTAGTTTACTCTCATTTCTTTTCAAATAAAGAGATGTTCTGTTTCCCGCTCTAAAACAGAAAAACAGGAAACATTTAAATGTCTGTAAATAAGGTAGTATTTTTTCTTCAATTCTTAAAATTTAAATCGATCCTAAAACCGCTTATGCGATTCCAGGATCATGTATTAAAAAAAAAGAGCGGGAGACGAGGCTTGAACTCGCGACCTCAACCTTGGCAAGGTTGAGCTCTACCACTGAGCTACTCCCGCTAATAATTGTATTATAAAACTCTATAACTCATTATAAAAACCCGTATTTCTATAATCACATCAACTCTAGGATATATATCGTCTTGCGAGAGAAGGGACTCGAACCCTTACACCTCTCGGCACTAGATCCTAAGTCTAGCGTGTCTGCCAATTTCACCACTCTCGCCCATCTCTCGTCTTTAGTATACAACATTGATAAAAAATGTCAACCGATGAAATTAGAAAATATAAAAAATACAAATAGTGAGCCGTGAAGGGATCGAACCTTCGACCCGCAGATTAAGAGTCTGCTGCTCTACCAGCTGAGCTAACGGCCCGCTCTCCTGTTTATACTCCTAAATCCACTGATTTGTCCCTCTTTACATCACATCTGTATTTTTGTAATGGCATATAAAAGAGCAAATCAATACAATCATAAGCAACTTCCCTGATCACCCTGATCAGGGAATCACTTTGATTGTCAAAATAAATAATCACGCCCGGCAGGACTCGAACCTGCGACCTACGGATTCGAAGTCCGGCGCTCTATCCAGCTGAGCTACGGACGCACATACAACAAAATAATCTCCAATATCCGTAAAAAAATCTACGGGTGGGTGATGGGACTTGAACCCACGACCTATAGTTCCACAGACTATCGCTCTAACCACCTGAGCTACACCCACCATGCATCGTATTAAAAAAAAAAACAAGTATACATTGCCCCAGGATTTACGCAATAAAGCAATAGATACCTGTAAATTATTAAAAATACTGACATAATATGTATAATAATTACTGTAATGTCAAGAGATTTCTCCCGGAAAAATAACATTTTATTATGCTATTAAATCTTTGTTTTTTGGAAAAAAACAAAGATTTAATAGCCAAGCGCAGGTTCGCCAGAAATCAAAAATATTCATAACGACTTCATCGTAATAAATCAATTATTTGGGTTGCGGGCCTGTCCTGCGCAATGTTATACTCCGCAGATCTAATAAAAGCGGGAAGAACCAAAGGGTCCCTCCCGCTCTTTGAAGAGGTAGGTATATAATTTTAGAAACTCCAGGCAGGTTTCCCCACTTATAAAGTTCCTTTTTCCCGAAAAATCAATGGACACATCTGACTTACAACATATAAAACTTTCAGAAAGAGTCATTATTATCTCTATTTTAAAGTAGGTGATGAAAAGAACCGGTGAACCCATTATCAAATAATGATTATTACCTGATTTTTCAGGAAATTCGGGTTCATATACTATCTGTCCACTCACAGGATATCAGGAAAATATCCTGTTACCTCACACGTTCCTTTTTCACACCTAAAACAAGAGAATAATGTAATCCTCTTTTTATCTCATTTCATTTTTTACTATTTTATACTATGATATTCATCCTTCATACACAATCAGATAAAAAGCTTTTTTTAAAGTAGGATTTTTCCCCTACGATATTATTCGTTTCTCTCTACAGGATTCACCGATCCTCAAGGTACACGGTAATATACAGTCTGTTTTTATAAGGGTTTTTCCGACAATAAGTGCAAAAAGCATCTCAAATGCCGCTCGTGCAAGTTTTTTTACCGGTTGATGTATAGCTGTAATTCTGGGGGTGAAATAATCATACAAATGAAGCGTATCAAAACTGGCCAGGGCCATGTCATCGGGAATGGTTATATTCAATTCACGCAAAACCATGAGGGTGCAAAGCACCAGGTCTCCCGCGCCGGCGATAACTGCATCCGGGGAAAATCCATTTTTCATCTGGTTCTGTATAATCATTTTAATATTCGGCTTTTCATAACGGGTATGGCAAACGATACCCATTGAGTGAGTTGTATGTGAGAGCGCATCATAAAAACCCTGAACCCGTTCAGTGACATTAAGGATGGTTTCAGGTCCCCCGATAAATAAAATTCTCCTGTACCCTTGATGAATCAGATGTGTCGTAAGGATTTCTGTCGCTTTCCTGTTTTCAATATCAACATAGTATTCCTGCACAAAGGGACTTTTGCCAATAAGAACAAAAGGAATATTATAATAGTAAAGAGTCGAAAGCTGCTTTTCTCCCAGAAATTCGGAGCCGGCGATAATACCGTCTACTCGTTTCCCTTTAATGATAAAATCATAAGCAGAATCCACATTCCCTTCCTCCAGGGCAGTAGAAAGAAGAATCGTATATCCCACATCGGCAGCTGCTTTTGTAATTATTGAAAGGAGAACAGGCCAATATGGATTCGAAAGATAATACTCTGCCTGATGAGGAATAATGACACCAATATTCCCGGTTTTTTGTGAAGCAAGATTTTGGGCTATTAAATTAGGAGAATAATCTAGTTTTTTTATGAGATCTTCAATTTTTTTTCTTGTTTTATCTCCGACCCCGGGTTTTTTATTCAATACCCGGGAGACTGTACCTTTTGAAACTTTAGCGATAGCCGCAATATCTTTAATAGTCAGTTTATTATTAGACTTTTGATCCACCATGCTCACCCTTTAATTATTTTGAATTGGCCCTCTTGCTATACCGCTTTCGTTGCATGGTATCACAGCGTTGGCCTAGGGGCCCACAACCAAATACAAAGAATCTATATATCTCTTGGTACCCGGGATTTATCTAAGAGTCAAGATATACGTACGGGGCAACGCCAAGTGTTACGGGACAAAAATCCTGGAATAAAACCTGCGATTTTAGCCTATAGTAACATAGATAAACAAATTGTCAAATAAAAAACGGTTCCGGCTTCGATATTCCATAGCCTTGAGCATAATCTACACCAATTTTTTTCAATCGATCTATAATATCGTCATTTTCAACGTATTCTGCAATAGTTTTAAGACCGATGACATGACCAATATGATTCATTGTTTGAACGAGGACATAATCAAGAGGATTCCGGGTAATCTCCTTGACAAAGGAACCATCTATTTTAAGGAAATCAACCGGGAGTACTTTTAAATAATTAAAAGATGCCCACCCGCTCCCAAAATCATCCAGGGAGAAAAAACAACCGATCTTCTTTAATTCTTTGATAAATAATATGACTTGAGTAAAATTCGAGATAGCGGCGGTTTCCGTTATCTCGAAACAAATCATATATGGCGGGATTCTGTATTGATTCAATTTATCGATAATAAAATGAAGAAATTTTTCGTCATTCAGGGTCACGCCTGAAATATTAATACTATATTTTGCATATGCTTTATCCGGAGTTTCATAATAATCGACTTTATAAGAAGAAAAGAGCTTTTCCACCACCCATCTGTCTATTTCCGGCATAAGATTGTAGCGTTCGGCGATTTGAAGAAATGATACCGGAGAAATTAAATTCCCGTCATCATCCTTCATTCGAATCAATATTTCATAATGGTCATTATCCGGGATTCCGTAACCGATGGGGCGGATTACCTGTTTATAAAGACAAAAACGGCCTTCTTTAATGGCTTTTGTGATATAAGGAATATACTGCATCTCACTCTGATACTTTACCGAGTCTTCATCATCAGCATTATAAATATGAAGTTGATTCCCCCCTTTTTTCTTGGCCAGACAACAAGCAAAATTCACTGCCGTGAGAGCGTGTGAAATATTCTCCGAATAGGTATCGATATACACTAAACCGATACTCATTCTTATCTGGTAATTCGTTCCCTTCCAGACAAATGTGTAGCGATTAATTACCGATAAAATACTCTCTGCCAATTCTTTGGCCCGGGAAAAAGGACAGGAGATAAGTAAAAGCCCGAATTGATCACCCCCTAAACGAGAGAGAACATCCGATTGACGGACACAACTTCGCAAGAGTGAAGCTACTTTTTTTATGAGTTCATCACCTGCTGCATGACCGCAAGCATCATTTATAATCCGGAAACTATCTATATCCAGAAAACAGAGACAATGTTCATTTTTTTCGGTTAATAATCCTTCAAAAGTTTCTTTTATCAATTCTTCGAAGCGTATACGGTTTATCAGCCCGGTGAGTTGATCATGGGTACGCTGATAAAAAAGTTCCCGTGTCATCCGCTGCGTTTCACTCACGTTACGGATAATGATAACAACCCCTGTCACACTATCATTAAAATTCCTGATAGGCGATATTGATTCTTCGATTTCATATTCATGCAAGTATTTATTCTTTAAGATAATCGAACCTGATATCTTAAAACCACTTTTATTATTAAGTGCAATATCGATCGGATGCTCTACGAGGAGATCACTAAATCTGTATACAACTTTAAATACCTCCCCGAGAGGCTTCCCTATCGCATCAATATTCTGCCATCCTGTTAATTCCTCTGCAACAGGATTGAGGTACGTAATGATCCCTCGTGTGTCGGTGGTAATAACCCCGTCGCCGATAGATTTCAGGGTGATAAGGGCTTGTTCCTGTGCAGTACGGAGGGCTTCTTCTGTTTTTTTTCGCTCATCTCTCTCTGCATTAAGCTGATGTGTTGTTTTTTCCAGAGCCGTGACACTTACTTTTACTTCCTGTTCAAGTTTTTGCGTTTGAACTATTTTTTGTTCTATAAGTTGTATCTCTTTTAATACACTTGAGAGCTGGACAACAAAATTTTCATATACTAAAAAATTCTCCGAACCATGCTCATAGACACCATACCCAAGCATTTCATTTTTAAAATTTATGGGCATAATAATATAGGTATGAACTCCCGTGATTCGTTTTAATGTCCCCGGAATTATTTTATAAGAGAGATAATATCCTTTGTCTTCCGGTTCCTCAGCTTCACTATCACGGGGATACGCGACAACAAGACGGGAATATTCCTGGTTCGTTTCATTATAGTCATCAATTTTATAGAGAGCTATATAACAGCTTCGCAGGCCTATCCGGGGAATCCTCTCTAAAATGACTTTTTTCATTGAATCCATTTTGAATCCGGTGAGGAGTTCCTGTGATATCCTGTAGAGTTCTATAGATTGTTCCTGAAAGGTGATATTTTCATATTCTTTGCTTCTATTTATCGCTTTGCCGAGCATTTCAAAAACATGTGCACGCAGGTTATCTAAAAGATTTTGGTCATCCGTATTTTGAACAGATGATTTCACATAATCACAGAGTGCATTAATAAGAATATTCCAGAAACGTGTATCCTGGTTTCTGTTCCGTAATTCATTAAACATTGCATCAAGTACCAATGTAAATTCCGGGAATTCTTTTTTATCGCATCCTTTTTTAAAGGCTTCCAGAAGAGAATGAACCCATTTTTTTAATTCTTTTCCTGAAATCCTGGTGATATAATCACCATTATCAGCCTTGTCACTCATAGCCCTTACAATTGATTGCTCCGGAGAAAGTGAGTTTTGAGCCGGAGATTCTATATTTTTCCCTAAACAGGAGTGGGAAGTCCATTCTTCTTCCCAACATCCACAGGATCTCCTTACGACAAGACGGGTCTGAAGTATCATTTTTTGAGGCAGGGCTTTTCCGTTAAAAATACCCATGAGTAAGTTCACTGCTTCCTTACCCATACGATAGAGAGGCTGACTTACTGTTGTGAGGGGGGGGGATAATGCAACCGCTCTTTGCGACATTATCAAATCCCGTAACAGCCACATCTTCGGGAACCCTGATTCCCCGTTCGTTTAAGGCTTCGATTGCACTGAAGGCCATCCGGTCATTTGAGCTGACCAGCGCATCGAAGGTGACTTTTCTTTTATCCAGCAGTAATGAGACTGCACTCGTCCCGGCAAATATGGTAAAATCACCGGGAGCTACAAGATCAGGATCAAAAGGGATTTTATATCTTTTCAGGACCTTTTTATATACGTTAAATCGGAATTCGGCCTCGGGATTTCCTTCCGAACCCCGTATAAATGCGATTCGTCTGGCTTTATGTTTTTCTATAAGATGGGAAAGAAGCTCATCCATCCCTTTTTTATTATCGACAAGGATACTCGGGATTCCTTCTATCTCTACCCCGATACTCACAAGGGGAATATCTGAAAACCGGGAATAAAAATTTTGAAGTGACATAAGGTTGATATAATTTCCAAGGATTCCCGAGAGGGAGATAATACCATCGATGGAAGCGGATGAGACATGATTATAAATAGTATTTTTCTGCAATTGATCAAAATAGGGAGATTGTAAAGAACCGCCGACAAAAACAACAAGACTAAAACCTTTGTTTCTCACAGCAGCGTCAATTGCTTTAAAAATATGAGCCTGATACGGATCGAAAAGTGTCCCGCAGAGAAATCCGATTGTCCGCTGTTTATTATTTGTCTTATTTCCCGTTTTCTTCACTTCCTCATATCATTACGCAGGCTACGCCCGTAACCCAGATAATTAACTTATTACAAGGTTGCCGTTATGAAAATTTTTGATTTCACGCGAACCTGCGTTTCGCTATTATTCCTGATATTCTTGTAAAAAAACAA
>JAFGRV010000594.1 GCA_016934975.1 Spirochaetales bacterium
ATTACTGCCCACCTGATTTACGAAGGAACAATCCAGAGAGAATCCCTTGTTGCTTTAATCGAAAAACTCAATATCCCCATAAAGCCTGCAAAAGAATACCCCATAAAAGCAGAAGAGAAAATAGTGATTGTTGACGGATGTAAGGGGAACAAGAATGTGACGGACTTAATCGGGGATGAAGTCGCGGTTATCGATCACCATGAAGTCACCTCCCCGGAGGATGTGCCCTTTAGCGACATCCGTCCGGAATACGGGGCATGTTCGACTCTCATCTTTCATTATTATAAAGAATTGAACCGGCCAATACCTCCTCACATCTGCACCGCTCTTCTCTGCGGATTGAATGTTGATACACTCCAGTTGTCCCGTGGTGTGAACGAGGCTGATGTGGAAGCCTATGCCGGTTTATATACAGGGGCGAATGTTAATTTTGTCAATTCAATTTTAAGAAACAGTATTCAGGTGAAGGATCTTGATTTTTACAAAAGCGCCTTGAATAGAGTGAAAATCCGGGATGGATTTGCTTTTTGTTATTTTAAAGAAGGATGCAACCAGAATCTGATGGGAATCCTCGGTGATTTTTTTCTTACTCTCCAGGAGGTTGATTTTGTCTTCCTCTGCGCTTTGAATAATAACGTGGTGAACTTTTCTTTACGAAGTGAAGTGGCAAAGTGGAATTCCGCATTAATAATTCAGGCGATGCTCAAGGGAATCGGCTTCGGGGGGGGACATGCCGATATGGCCGGGGGGATTATAAAAGACCTTTCTCTTTTCAATGAACAGGATATTTTTAAACGTCTCGTTGAACTGCTTTTATAGCGGAATTCTTTATCTGTTTCTCTTCACTCATTATCTATTCTCTTTACTCAAAAGTTTTTTGGATTTTTCTTTAATGATTGTGTATAACTTTTTTTTATCCGCCTCACCCAATTGATCAAATGTGCCGGGAAATTGTAATGCAAGACTCTCCATAATGTCTTCGATAAGAGACCGAAGAATCCGGGGTTTATTTTTTTTGCATAATCTCCCTGTTTTTGAAATAACGCAATCAAGGCGCTGAAAAGTAACGAGGGGATCAATTTCTTCTATAATAAATGTTTCGTTTATGATTATTTCGTTTTTCGGCTTAGGATTTTGTGGTACAGATGAACTGGTTTTCTGCTGCCATTTATTCCATTTTTGGGCCTGATTATACCGGTTATCCTCTGAAAATTCACGTATTTTTCTTTTAATGACCGGTCTTATTTTTCCTTTTACCGTATCAATTATGAATTCTGTTTCCGGTTTAATGACAACTCCTTCTGCTTTATTTCCGGGACCAAGAGATGGGAGTCCGAGAAGCCCGGGGATGGTCGATTCAAAATTGATGTCAAATGAAAGTACATCGTGAAGATTTCCCGTAAAAAGAGGGGGTGTATATAAAAGATTTGCCTTTTGTGCGTACCTGATAAACCGTGGAAAATCAATATAAAACCGGTCTCTCCCCCCGGATATGACAGCCATATCAAAAGAACAAAACCGGATATCAGGACAATAATAAATTCCTGTTTGAATCGCCTGAACTCCTTGAATTGCCTTAACTTCGGGATGGGGGTATTCGCCCCCGAAAAGCTCCCCATGTACAGCGAGGTGAGTCATGCCAGGGATATCTTTTTGTATTAAGGAATAGAGGTGCAAAATGACAGGATTAATATCTTTTTTAAGTGAAACGTAACTGAAAAAGTCATCATCAGGAGAAATGACCTCTTTGCGTTTTGCATAGGTTACGGATTTACCATTCGTGTGTATGCATAAATGGGCACCATGAATTTTCTCAGTTATCACCCATTGGAGTTTCCGCATCTTCCGGTAGTGCTGATCATCTAAGGAGTACTTGTCGAAATCCTCGACTATTTTTTCATATGGTATGTGATTAAGGGTTTCCATTTTCATGATAAGGATACTCCCGGGTTTGGCTTTGAGTCAAGTGCTTTTCCTTGCTGAGGAATCCGGGAATTGCCGGGGGATTTTTACCACCCTTGACAAAGAGAAATGAATAGGCTACAAAATAAAGCTGCAAAGGAATGTGTATGGGGAAAACCGAAATTATTTCCAAAAAAAGTGTTTGTGTTGAAATCAATGATATTGTGCTTCCGGGATATACCAATATGTATCACACCCTTTTCGGCGGGAAACTGATGGAAATGATCGATAAGGCCGCGGCGATTTGTGCGACACGGTATTGTCATGAACTGGTAGTGACTGCATCTGTGGAAGCCATTGATTTCCATGTGCCCATTAAAGTCGGATATTTTGTAAAGCTTGTTGCCAAAGTGATATTTGTAGGGAATTCTTCCATGATGATCCGGGTGAATGTCTGGGGAGAAGAACCACTCTCCGGAAAAAATGTGCATTGTTGTACTGCTTTTGTTAATATGGTTGCAATCGATAGTAATGGGAATAAAGTCCGGGTTCCCGGATTAATAACCGAGACAGAACAGGAAATTCAGGATCTGAATGAAGCCCTGGAAATACGAAAAAGCACCCTTCATCGCCGGGAAAACAGGAGAAAAACATAGGAGATAATTGTATCAGATTGATTTGACCGGGAGTTTTACAATAAAGAGGGCACCTTTTTTTTCCCTGTTTTTTGCGGTGATTGATCCCCCGTATCCTTCTACAATTACTTTTACGATTGAGAGCCCAAGTCCGGTATGTTCCTCTTTTTTCCCTTTCCCCTGTCTGAAACTAAAGAAACGGTCAAAGATATTCTCGATATTTTCTACGGGAATACCGGGTCCCTCGTCCATGACATTAATAATGATATGATCGTTCTCCTTATGCAGGGAGACCTCCACAATTCCGTTTTCCGGGGAAAAACTGATCGCGTTATCCAGAAGGTTTTCGCATACCTGGGCAAATCGTTCAGGAGATATATACATCTCGATGGGTGTTTCCGGGGTTTTAAGGCAAAATGATACTTTTTCCGTATGGAGCCGGAATGATTCAATAAGATGGGTAAGGAGCGTATTCGGATGAACGATCTGCCGTTTTTCTTCTTTTAAACTTGTATCGAGTCTGCTGATTTCTCTTACCCCCGACAACAACCGTTCCATTCTATTGATATCCCGTAAAGCCATATTCAGAAAATGCTCCCGGTCTTTTTTATTATCAGTTTCAAGTACTATTTCTATAGCCGAGCGGATGGACGCAAGGGGATTTTTAAACTCGTGGGATAAATCGGAAGCAAAGGATTCGATAAAACTGATATGTTTCTCCAACCGGATGGTTAATTCTTCCAGGGAACTGGTAAGGTCACCGATTTCATCTTTTCGTTTCGTATGAAGAAAAAGCCGTGTAATCCGGCCCCGTCTGTCTAAAATAGCCTCTGCTTCATTCCTGAGTTTCCGTAAAGGACGGGCGATGGTTCCCGAGAGAATAAAACTGATAATTATTGCAGCACCGACAGTCACGAGGAATACCTTGAATATGTCAAGGCGGACTTCATAAAGATTCTGGAGAATTTTATAGGTTGATTGTGAAACAAGGACCGCCCCGATAACATTTTCTTTATTGTAAATAGGAAGGGCGCTAAAGAAGGTTACCGACCTCTGACCCCCGGCAGAAAGCCGCCATACTGCTTTATATTTGCCTTCCAAAGCTGCCTTTACTTCCTGTCCCATAATAATTTTTTCATCCGAGTAAAATTCGGATTCTTCAAGAATCGGCAAGGGCGGCTGGAAGAATCTTCGATAGAGCCGGAAGGGGAGGGTGGCAAGATCATAAAGCCAATCAGTTTTTTCATCATCCTCTGTTATTTTTTCCGGTTCCGTGTCCTTTGTTTCGGGTATGACCGGAGATAAAAGATCTTTATTTTCAGGTAAGATGATGCTGCTTGAATCGGCGATGAGAACACCATCGGGATTAATAATTCTCAGGCGGGCATCTGTTTTTCTATTAAGCCGGATAAGTATTTCTTTTGCATATTTATGAAAGAGGGCGCCTTTTTCGGAAAGTGCCGCGGCGAGGATTCTCCCCTGCTGGACCATTGAACCCTCTTGTTCTTTCAGGAGTTGTTCTTCATAGGTATCCAAAAAAAGAAATCCTGCGACAGGAAGAAAAACGAGGAGAATATTAAAAACGAGGAGTCTGATGGAAATCTTAGATATAAATTTTAAGAATCCTGACATTGATTATCCTACTTTATAGCGGTAGCCGATCCCATAGACCGTCTCTATATCATTATAATCAGGAGCGATGTGGACAAATTTCTGCCGAAGCCGTTTTATATGACTGTCGATAGTTCTGTCGCTTACATAGGTGTTGTTGGGATACGCTTCTTTCATGAGTTGATCCCTGGTTTTCACATGACCGGGATACTTGATAAGTGAACGTAAAAGCATAAATTCCGTCACGGTCAATGGAATATTTTTATCTTTCCATTGCACTGTATAACACTGAAGATTGAGTTTCAGATCCCCGTAAGAGAGAATATCCTTATCATTTGTATGTTCATGTTGATGTGACATCCGGCGGAAAAGTACCTTTATCCTGGCTATAAGTTCGCGCATGGAAAATGGTTTACAGAGATAATCATCTCCACCTATCTCCAGTCCAAGAATCCGGTCAAATTCTTCATCCTTTGAAGTAAGAAAAATAAGAGGAAGGCTTTCTGATACGGACCTTAATTTCCTGCATAACTCAAGTCCATCCATCCGGGGCATAATAATATCCAGAACCACAAGGTCCGGCAGTTTTTTCCGGAAAGCTTCCCATGCTGTTGCTCCGTCAGGAAAGGATATGGTAATATATCCTTCTTTCTTAAGGGCGTACGATACGGTCTCCCGTATATTTTCTTCATCATCAACAATTGCCACACATAATTCTTTTACACTATTTATATCCATTTATATATGTTATCAGAAAAACAATTTCTTTTAAAGAGTTCTTTTTATTTAAGAAAATAAAAATTTTACAGGTGAAACCGCCAAACCTCATACAAACAAACCTAAGCTATTACCGGATTGTCGAGAAAACCTCCAAAACCGGGAGTTTCAACTATGCCAATATAGACGATTGCCACAATGTTTTCACATTTCAGATACAATTTTGCCCGATTTATATATTAGAGCTAAGTATAGTGAGAGAATTGTAGAAAATAGAGTATTTATACAAACTCTCCTGTAAAGTTAAGGATATTTTGTATCCGGATAATCAATAAGGTATCCCGGTTTTAAGATACGAACCGGGAGTTCCGATTGTAGCGGTTTGCACATAAGGATGTTTTGTCATTGTCTTTGAAGCGGATGAAAGACATAAACCGAACCAATAAAGCAAACTAATCGAGAAGGAGTGATATGGTAATTCTGTCTGCAATACCGAGTGGAGTATTTATGCTCCTGGGATTTTTGGGTCTTATAGTCATGGCGATTGTTATGTGGAATTCACAGAAGGAAGAATAGAAAAACTCTTTTTATTGTCATAATGTCCATTATTGTCATAATGTCCATTATTGTCATAATGTCCATTATTGTTATAATGGACAATAAAAAGAAAGCCGCCTCCTGTGGAGGTGGTCTGTTACAGTAATTTAATCAGATTTATTATCAAAGGAAAACCACCTCCGGATACAGAATTGTATATGAAGGTGGTTTTTTTTTATTAAGGTGATTAAAATAAGCAATTTTTGCACGGGCGGTTTATAATTACCCCGGTTACGATACCTGTCATGTTATAACGTATAATTTCGCATCATCTTTAAAATTTCCTCATTGACATCTCTGGCGAAATCTTCCGGTCCTATCACTTTAGCGGAAGCACCGAAAGAAAGAATCCATTTTTTTACATCGAATAAACCGGAAGTACTTAATGAGAGAATGACGGAACCATCAGCCTGTTCCTCTATTTCTTGTTTCGGAGCCCATTGTCTTTCTTTTATATAGTCAGCTTGTTCAGAGGAAAACCATATCCGTGCGGTCACCGGGTCTCCGAAAGAGAAGAGAGATGTTGCATCGAGAATTTCTTCCGGATTGAAACCGGCAGGATATTCAAAGCGGCTTTCCAATACCGTGATTTTATTTATTCTTTCTACTGAAAGTATACTGATAGACATATATTTTATTACTCTGACAAAGACATATAAACCACTTCCATGCTCAAACATCTTTAAAGGATCGATCTGAAATATTTTATCCTTATTTGCAGCGAGTGAGTGATATGTAACAATACATCGTTTATATCGAACAATTGAGTCGGTAAGATCATCAAGAATTTCTTCTTTACTTGAATAATCTTTTAAATCCGGACTATGGGGAATGAAAATATCGTCAAGCTTTGCGATTGCCTGTTCTGTTCTGAGATTGGCGGGTAAAAATACATCAAATTTATTTTTAAGGGAAAAGAGGTATTTTTCGAGTTTTGTTTTCTTGAATATATTTCCTCTGCTGAAAAGAAAGAAAAGAAGGATGATCTCTTCTTTTGTTAATCTCAATTCCGAAAGACTGATATCCGGCAATTCCGTAAGGTATTGTTCTTCTAATTTCCATATTTTTGCCGGACCGGGGTCGTTTTTATCTTCATAAAGGGGAAAGCTCAGGTCCTGGAGTGTGTCCAGAAGACGATAAACCGATCTCCGGCTCGTTTCAAGTTGCTGCTGGAGTTGAGATATAGTCACTCCATCATCTTGTGTTAAAAGATTTATTGCTCTAAAAAGTTTTTCAAGGTTTTTCCCATACATGCCCTTGAGTATAATAAATATAATAAGTTTGTTGAATAGGAGGGACTAAATATAAGCCATTTTTATATTAATGAAATGAGACCGTTTCCCCTTTTACTTGGTTTCTTTTTTTATTTCTTTTTCCGCCTGAAGCCAGTCTGCAAAGGCATTTCCGGGAATCGCGTCTTTTACTCTTTGAACATAAATTTCATGTGCTTTTTTTTGTATTTTAGACTGATGAGGAGAATTTTGTTGTTTATTTTCCGTGCCCGGAGAATCAAAGAGAGATTTAATTTTTTTCGTTTTAACGTATCTATTGAATGAATCTTTATTGTGTGGTGAATAAGATGAAACAGACCTGAATTTTTCTATAATATTAATCAACAACGTGCGGTTTTTTTTAGTTTGTTTTTTTCCCCATCCTTTGAGGAAGCAATTAAGTTCATTCTCGTCTGTAGAAATAAGATCTTCATTAATAAGCAATCATTCCTCCTTATATAGTCAAAATAAAGAGTGAAAAAAATTGTCTTATCCTATAATACTCTGTATTTTTTGTTAATGCAACTATTAATTAAGGAATTTACGCTGTAGCGCAAATTCCTCAGGAAATTTATATGGGAATCTATACAGAATCTTTTTTACTGCATTCAATTCTCTTGATTAAATATCGGATTTATTGATATTTTAAGCAGATGTACATGAAGGATAATTATTTACGGGAAATGACAGACTCTAAACCGTTGAGTATAAGAATATTGATGGAAAAGATAAGGAGAAAAAAAATGGATAAAAAGATGTTGTTTTGGATTTTTATTATTGTATGCTTCCTTTTTACATTGAGTAGTTGTAATGGAGAGAAAGGACCTGCAATTAAATTTTCGAACCATATTTATAAATTTGGGGAAATTAATGAAGGTGACAAAGTTGAATATACCTTTTCATTTATTAATTCAGGTACCGATACCCTCCTCATCAAAAATGTGCGAGGAACCTGCGGATGTACGGTCCCGGGTAATTATACGAGAGAGATTGCTCCGGGAAAATCCGGGGAGATACCGGTTGTATTCAATTCCTTCGGATTTCAGGGAAATGTTATAAAAACAATAAAAGTGGAAACAAATATTCCGGATACGGAACCTTTTTCTCTTACATTGGAGGGAAACATTAATGTCATAGTCGAACTAAGTACACGGACTATCTGGCTAGGTCAGACCCGAAAGGACGGACCCCCCTTAAAAGGGAGTATTATATTAAATAATCATACGGAAACACCTATGAAAATAATAAAAGCCGAAGTGTCAGGAAAACAATGTGTTGTAAAGGTAATCCCCATAGTAGAAGGTAAAGAATATGAGGTGGAACTTACCGTATCTCCGCCTTTTAAAGAGGACCAGGTGAGAGAAATACTGACTATAACAACCAATATAAAAGGAAAAGAAGTCATAGATGTACAATATCATTATTATGGTATTGCCGATATTGAAGTAGGTCCGAAAGAGATTATCGTTTATTTAAAGAACATGCAGCCTGATTCTATGCGTATTATAACTATACAAAGTCATATCGATGAATTATTTGAATTAACCAATCCTCTCGTTCATGGGAAAAATATGGATCTCACAGTCGAGACCCTTGTTCCGGGAAAGCATATGCAGTTATTAATTAAATTCAAAGAAGGATTTACCTTTCCGGAAAATGAATCGATGGCTGTCTCTTTTGGAGTAAAAAATAAACAAGGGGAGACACAATATACAATCCCCATTATAAATGGTGATACATTATAAATGCCGTTGCTTTGTTTATTATCATTACGCAGGCTACTCCCGCAACCCAAATAATTAATTTATGACATGGTTGCTGTTATGAAAATTCTTGATTTATTGTGAACCTGCGTTTCGCTATTATTCCACATTTTTTGTTCAAAAAAAGTGGAAT